>NZ_JBISAI010000009.1:146698-182502 GCF_044391605.1 Kitasatospora sp. NPDC018619 | reverse complement strand
GCCGGCCCCGCGGGGCGCCCCGGGCCGCGGGGGGCGCGGGGGGGCGCCCCGCCCGCCCCCCCCCCCCCCCCCCCCCCACGACCGTGTCTTTCCGGCGAGTCCCCGAAGGGCCCGGACGAACCGGAGAATGCGTCGGAAGATCGTCGTCGAACCTCCCGGGAAAGGATTCCAGCGGGTCGTCGGCGACCATGGCCCGTGCCACTGACAACGGGCCGGTGCGCCGTGAATCCCGGGCCGGGACGGAACGGCGGAAATGACGTGCGGTCATGCCGTTCGCCCTCTGCCGCACCCGGCGGAGACCCGTGGGATCCGCAGGACCGTAGGACCCGCCAAGACCCCAGGCCCGTAGGACCCGCAGGACCCGCAGGATCCGCCCTAGGCGGCCCGCTCCGCCCCCTCCTCGACGATCCGCCCGTCCCGGACCTCGATCACCCGGTCGGCGAGCCCCATGAGCGTCGGGTCGTGGGTGGCGACGAGCACCGTGACGCCCTCGCTGCGCACCACCGCGCGCAGCAGCTCCATGATCGAGCGGCCGGTCTCCGAGTCCAGCTGGCCGGTCGGCTCGTCGGCGATGATCAGGCTGGGCTGGTTGGCCAGCGCGCGTGCGATGGCGACGCGCTGCTGCTGGCCGCCGGAGAGCTCGCCGGGGCGCTGGTTGGCGTGGTCGGCCAGGCCGACCAGGGCGAGCAGGGCGTGCGCGCGCTCCTCGCGCTCGGCGGCCGGGGCCTTGCGCAGCCGCAGGGGCACGCCGACGTTCTCGGCGGCGGTGAGCATCGGGATCAGGCCGAAGGACTGGAAGACGAAGCCGATCCGCTCCCGCCGCAGGGCGAGCCGGCCGTCCTCGTCGAGTCCGGCGAGGTCGATGCCGTCCAGCGCGACGGTGCCGCTGGTCGGGTCGTCCAGGCCGCCGACCAGGTTCAGCAGGGTGGTCTTGCCCGAGCCGGACCGGCCCTTGAGCGCGGTGAGCTCGCCGCGGCCGATGGTGAAGGAGACGCCGCGCAGGGCGTGCACGGCCCGCTCGCCGGTGCCGAAGCTGCGGCGGAGGTCGGTCACGGCCACCATCGGCCGGGCGGCGGTCTCGGCGGTGGCGGCCTGGTGCTTCGTCATGCGGCGTCCCCCTGTGGGCGTGGCGGCCCGGTTGCGATCCGGGTCCCGTCCGTTCGACGGATACGAGTGGTCCGATGGTTCACGTTCCCGGGCGGGAATCCGAGAAAGCGGTGTCCCGGGTCAAAGGCGCGCACCGAAGCCGGAGTTGTGAAGTGTGCATGGCATTCTGGTCGGGGCGTCCTCGGCCGGGATGCTACCAATGAAAGGAATTTGCGCACTGCCTACTTGATGAGCGCAAGTCCCTTCCGTTCCTGGATCGGATCTGACAGCATCGTCCGCTATCCGGCGACCGATTGCCGGTGATCCATGCGCTGATGCGCCTGCGGTGCGTCCACCTGTGGCCGATGTGTGCTCAGGGCGGATCGGATCGATGAACGGGGCCCGGAGATGCGACCGGGGACGTCAATCCGGGGGAGGAACCCGATGCTCGGCTTCGTCGTGCGCCGCCTGCGCGGACGAGTGCCGCTGGCCGCCGCCGTCCTGCTCGCGGTGCTGGTCACCACGTCCGTGCTGACCGCCCTGGTGGCCTTCAACAGCAGCGTCGGCGAGGCCGGCCTGCGGCAGGCGCTCCAGGGGCCCGGTCACGCCCGGACCACGGTGGTGGTGACCGGCGAGCACGGGCCCGACCAGCGGACGAAGGACGAGGACGCGCTCGCCGCCTACCGGCAGAAGCTCTTCGGGGACCTGCCCGTGCGCACCGACGGCATGACGCGCAGCCACTCCTACGGACTGCCGGACCCGGGCGGCACGGCGGCCGACAGCGCCCCCGGCGGCCAGACACCCGGCGGCCAGGCCCCCGGTGCCCCGTCCGACCTGACGGTCCTCGCCGACCTCGACCGCGGCCGGGTGCGGCTGCTGGCCGGCGCCTGGCCGGGCACCGCCTCCGGGCCGGCCCCGTCCGCCGCCCCGGAGGCCGCCGTCCCGCAGAGCCTGCTGCGCCGCCTCGGCCTGACCGAGCAGGCGCTGCCCGCCGAGGTCCGCCTCGTCGACCGGAGCGACGGCAAGCCGCTGACCGTCAAGGTCACCGGCGTCTACCGGGCCACCGACCCGACCGCCCCGTACTGGCGGACCGACCCCGTCGGCGGCCACGAGGTCGAGGTCCGCGGCTTCACCACCTTCGGCCCGATGATGGTCGACCAGAGCGCCTTCACCGCCGGCGGCCTGGCCCAGGGCGGCCGCGGCTGGTCGCTGGACCCGGACTTCTCCGGCGCCGACCGGGCCACCGCCCAGGCCGTCGGCGACCGCGCCCAGGGCCTCGCCGACGAGCTGCGGTCCACCGCCTCGCTCACCGCGAAGACCGAACTGCCGGACATCATGCGCGAGCTGTCGGACAGCATGGTGGTCGCCCGGTCCACCCTGCTGATCGGCGCCCTCCAGTTGGCGGTGCTCGCCGCGGCCGCCCTGCTGCTGGTCGTCCACCTGATCGCCGCGCGGCAGGAGTCCGAGAACGAGGTGCTCGCCGCACGCGGCGCCTCGGCCGTCCGGCTCGGCTCCTTCACCGCCCTGGAGTCGCTGCTGCTGGCCCTGCCCGCAGCGGTGTTCGCGCCGCTGCTGACCCCGTTCCTGATCCGGGCGCTGGCCGGGCTCGGCAGCTCGCACCAGGTCGCCCTGGACACCGGGGTCAGCTGGTCGCTCTGGCCGGTGGCCGTGCTCTGCGCGTTCTCCTGCATCCTGCTGGCCACCGTGCCCAGCCTGGTGCGCGGCGTCGGCGCCGCCCTGCGCCGCCGGGCCGGCCGGCGCCAGGCCGTGGTCTCCGGCGTGGCCCGCAACGGCGGCGACCTCGCCGTGCTCGTCCTGGCCGCGCTCGCCTACCAGCAGCTCGACCAGTACGGCGGCGGGCTGTCCCCCGACGCCACCGGCCGGCTGGACGTGGACCCGCTGCTGGTCGCCACCCCCACCCTCGCCCTGTGCGCGGGGACCCTGGTGGTGCTGCGTCTGCTGCCGCTCGTCGCCCGGCTGGGCGCCCGGATCGCCGCCCGGGGCAGGGGCCTGGGCCCCGCGATGGTCGGCTGGCAGCTGGCCCGCAGGCCCGGCCGCGCCACCGGCCCCGTCCTGCTGCTCGTCATGGCCGTGGCCACCGGCGTCCTGGCCCTCGGCCAGCACGCCACCTGGACCACCTCCCAGCGCGACCAGGCCTCCTTCGCCACCGCCGGCGGCCTGCGCATCTCCGGGTCGCACAACACGCCCATGGGCCAGGGCGGCCGCTACGGCGCACTGCCCGGCGGCGACCGGCTGGTCCCGGTGGTGCGCGACGAGCAGCCGCTGGACAACGGCACCGGCCAGGTGCTGGCCGTGGACGCCGCCGGCTTCGCCGCGCACGTCCCGCTCCGCTCCGACCTGCTCGACGGCCGTACCGCCGCCGACGTCTTCGGCGGGCTCGCCGGCCCCGCCACCGCCGGCATCCCGCTGCCCGGCCACCCGCTGCGGATCGACGCCGACATCACGGTGCAGCAGGAGCCGCAGACCAGGTGGACCACCAGCCCCGTCCACCCCGAGGTCCGGCTGCTGCTGCGCGACCGCTTCGGCCTGGTCCACAAGGCCGCGTTCGGGGAGCTCCCGCTGAACGGCCGGATCCGCTCCTCGATCCCGATCGGCGCCCTGGCCGACGCCCCGGTGGGCTCGGCCGCCGCCCCGCTCACCCTGGTCGGCGCGACCGTCTCCTTCGGCGACCGCGACGAGGGCGAGCTGACCGTGCGGAACCTGGCCGTCGCGGAGAGCGCCGACGGGCCGGCCACCGCCGTCCCGGTGCCGACCGGTGCCGGCTGGACCGTCAAGCCCCCGCCGTCCCGCAGGCTCGGGAGCGGCGCCAAGACCGCCGAGCTCGCCTCCGAGACGGCCGCCGCCGACAACCTGTTCACCGTCCGCTACCACTCCGCCGAGGGCCTCGGCGACTCGGTGCGCGCCGTGCTGACCCCGGCCGGCGCCGCCCCGCCCGCCGCCCTCGGCGGGGTCGCCACCCGCGACTACCTGAAGGCCGTCGGCGCCAAGGTCGGCGACACCGTCCAGGTGCCGTTCAGCGGCGTCGTCGTCCCGGTCCGGATCACCGGAGCGGTCGAGGCCGTCCCGGTCGGCGGCCGCCTGGCGCTGGTGGTGGACCTCGGCTCGGTCGCCCGGGCACTGGCCGCCGCGGACCGCGGCCTGCCGCCCCGGACCGAGTGGTGGCTGCCCGCCACGGGCCCGGGCGACCGCGTCCCGGCCGAGGCCGCCGCCGCCCTGCGCGGCGCCCCGGGCAGCCAGGACCTCGCGCTGTACGACGAGGCCTCCGAGAGCCTGTTCGGCGACCCGGTCGGTGCCGCCCCGCAGAGCGCGCTGATGGCCATCGCGGTCGTCACCGCCCTGCTCGCCGCGATCGGCTTCGCCGCCGCCGTGGCCGGAGCCGCGCACGAGCGCTCCCGGGACTCCGCACTGCTGCTCGCCCTGGGGGCCCCGCGCCGGCAGACCGCCCGTACCGCCGCCGCCGAGAACGCCGTGCTGGTCGGTCTCGGCTGCGCCGTCGGCCTGGCCCTGGGTGCCCTGCTCGTCCGGCTGATCGTGCCCTTCGTGGTGCTGACCCCGGCCGCCCGCCGACCGGTGCCCGAGGCCGTGGTCGAGCTGCCGCTCGGTCAGGCGCTGCTGTTCGCGGCCGCGATCGCCGCCGTCCCGTTGCTCTCGGCCTTCCTGATCGGCCGTCGGCGCCGGGACCTGGCCGCCCGGCTGCGCCACGTGGAGGAGATGTGACCACCCAGGCCGGCGCCCCCGCGCCCACCCGCCCGACGCGGCCCGAACCGCAGCCCGCGCGGGCCCACCGGCCCGCGCCCTGGGTCCGCACCCGGCTGCGCGCGATGCCGCTGGCCGCGCTGCTCACCGCGGCCCTCGCCCTCGTCACCGTGTTCCTGGCGGCCGCCTTCCCGCGGATCGGGGACCGGGGCGCGGACACCGCGCTCCAGGAGTTCACCCGAGGCCTGGGCGGCAACGTCACCAGCGTCGAGTTCACCTCGGAGACGATCGGCACCGACAGCGCCGCCGACCTCGAAGCCGTGCGGGACAGGCTCGCCGAGGACGTCGGGCGGCGGCTGCCGCTGGGCCCGTCCGGCGGGGTCCACGGCACCCGGGTCAAGACCGAGCGCTCGATGTTCAACCCCGGGTACACCCGGATCTCCGCCGCCAACCCGGTGCTCGGCCTGTCCTACCTGCACGGCCTCGCCGACCGGGTGACCCTCACCGCGGGCACCTGGCCGGGCCCCGCCCCGGCCGACGGCCCGCTGCCGATCGTGCTGAGCGCCAAGGCCGCCGAGACCCTGAAGATCACTCTCGGTGACACCATCGAGAGCGGCACCGACGGACCGTACCCGCTGCGCAGCACCGTGGTCGGCCTCTACCGGGTCAACGACCCCGGGGACCCGCTCTGGGAGGGGCTCGGCTGCCCGGCCCGGGCCTGCCTGGACGTCAAGGGCGACGAGGCCTGGTACCGGACCAGCGGCTTCGTCGACGGCGGCAGCCTGGGCGCGCTGTCCCGCTGGGGCGCGGCCGGCCAGGACTTCTGGCGGCTGCCCGTCGACCCCGGCGCACTGCGGGCCGACCGGCTCGACGCCACGCGCGCCACCATCGCCTCGTACACCTCCGGCCCCGGCCTGTCCGCGCTGATCACCACCACCCTCCGGGCCGACCTGCACGCCACCTCGCTGATGCCGGACGCGCTGGCCCGGGCCTCCGCCCGCTACCGGGCCGCGGCCCCGCTGGGCGCCATCGGGCCGGTCGGCGTGGCCGGGGTCGCGGTCGTGGTGCTCTGCCTGGCCGCGGCGCTCGGCGCGGACCGCCGCGCGGGCGAGATCCGGCTGCTCCGGGCCCGCGGCGGCTCGCGCGGCGGCGTACTGCTGCGGTTGCTCGGCGAGGGCGCGGTGACCGTGCTGCCCGCCGCCGTGCTCGGGACGGCCCTCGCCCTGGTGCTGCTGCCCACCCCGCGCTGGGGCGGCTCGGTGCTGCTGGCGCTCGCCGTGACGCTGCTCGCGGTCCTGACCTTCCCGCTCCGGGCCGCGCGGCTCTGGGCGCGCCCGCGGTCCGCGGGCGGCTGGCGCCGGGCGGTCGGCGAGCTCGCCCTGCTCGCCGTCACCGCCGCGGCCGTGGCCGAGGTCCACCGACGCGGGGTCGGCCGCCCGGGCGCCGGCGTGGACCCGCTGCTGGTGGCCGCCCCGCTGCTGCTCGCCGTCTCCGGCGGCCTGCTGCTGGCCCGGATCGAGCCGGTCGTGGTCGGCTGGCTGGCCGCCCTGGCCGGCCGCGGCCGCGGACTGGTCGGCTTCCTCGGGCTGGTCCGGGCGGCCCGCGACGACTCGGGGCGGCGCCGGCCCTCCGCGCTGCCGCTGCTCGCCCTGCTGATCGCCGTGACGGCCACCGGCTTCGGCGCGACAGTGCTCTCGACGGTGGACCACTCCAGGACGCGGGCCGCGCGCATCGCCACCGGCGGCGACGTGTCCGTCTCCGTCCCGGTCTACGCCACCCTGCCGGAGGAGTTCACCAGGGCGGCCGGCGAACTGCCCGGCGTGCGGGCCGCGACCGGAGCCTGGATCGAGGACCGGGCCACCTTCGTCGGCGCCGACCGCACCAGCACCGACGCCGTCCTGGTGGTGGTCGAGCCCGAGGCCTACGCGCAGATCGCGCGGACCGTCGGGGTCGGCGGGTTCGACCCGGCCCGGCTGGCCGCTCCGGGCGGCCGGGACACCCCGGTGCCCGCGCTGTTCAGCCGGGGCCTGGCGACGCGGCTGACCGCGGGCGCGCCGCAGGTGCGCACGCCCTCCGGCAGCCAGATGGCCACCTCCGTGGCCGGGGTCGTCACCGCCACGCCCGCTTTGCCGGACCCGGCCAAGCCCTTCGTGGTGGTCCCGGCCGGCCCCGCCGCGGAGCACCTGCCGGAGCTCAGGCGGTCGACGAAGGTGAACACCTGGTTCGCCGTCGGGGACGTGGACCCGGCCCGGGTCCGCGACCTGATGGCGGAGCGCGGCACCGGCGCAGGCGCACGCCTCGGGGGCCTCGCCAAGCTGATCAACGACGAGGCCACGGCGGCCGGCAAGGGCTCGGCCGGGCTGCCCCCCGGCTACGCGGTGCACAGCAGCCGCGAGAAGGTCGCCGAGCTGGCCGACGACCCGGTGCAGCGCGCCGCCGGACGCCTGTTCTGGTACTCGGGCGCCGCCGCCGCCGGGTTCGCCCTGCTGGCCGTGCTGCTGACGCTGCTGCGGGCCGCACCGGACCGTACGGCGGTGCTGGCCCGGCTGCGCACCATGGGCCTGCGGCCCCGGCAGGGGCTGGCGCTGGTCCTCGCCGAGGCGCTGCCGCAGACCCTCGCGGCGGCCGCCGGCGGCGGGCTGGTCGCGCTGGCCGCGGTCGCCCTGCTCGGGGGCGCCTTCGACCTCTCGGCGCTGGTCGGGGCCCCGGTCGCCGGGACGCTGGCCCCGGCGGTCCCGCCGGTACTGCTGCCCACCGCCGGGCTGGGCCTGGTGGTCTGCCTCGGCGTGGTGCTGGAGACGCTGCTCGCCGGCCGGCGCCGGATCGCCACCGAACTGCGGGCGGGGGAGCAGCCGTGAGGCCGGGACGGGCGGCGGCGGCCTGCCGGGAACGGCGGCCAGCGGTGTCCCGGCCGGGACGGCGGCCAAAGCGGTGCCCCGGCCGGGACGGCGGCCCGGGACGGCGGCCCGGACCGTCCGGAGGGTGGAGAGCGGTGCGATGAAGCAGACAGTCGAGACAGGAGTTGAGCGGTGATGAGCACTCCCCAGGAGCAGACGGTCGTCGAGGCCCCCAGCCTCCAGGAGCTCCAGCAGCGGGCCCTCGCCGCCGCCTCGCCCAGGGCGTACGGCGAGGGGGCGGCCATCGTCTGCGACCGGCTGGTCCGGATCTTCAGCGCGGAGGGGGTCGAGGTCCAGGCGCTCCAGGGCCTGGAACTGACCATCCGGCAGGGTGACCTGGTCGCCCTGGTCGGCGCCTCCGGCAGCGGCAAGTCCACGCTGCTCACGATCCTCGCCGGGCTGGACGTGCCGACCGCCGGCACCGCCACCGTGGCCGGCTGCGACCTGCTGGAGATGTCGGTCAAGGAGCGGCTGCGCTACCGGCGGGAGGTGGTCGGCTTCATCTGGCAGCAGACCGCCCGCAACCTGCTGCCCTTCCTGACCGCCGCCGAGAACATCGCCCTGCCGATGCAGCTGCGCGGCCGGCGTGCGGGCGCCGGCGGGGTCAAGCGGCAGACGGCCCGGGTGGCGGAGCTGCTGGAGGCGCTGGAGATCGGCGACCTCGCCCGCCGCAAGCCCAACGAGCTCTCCGGCGGCCAGCAGCAGCGGGTGGCGATCGCGGTGGCGATGGCCAACAACCCGCCGGTGCTGCTCGCCGACGAACCCACCGGCGAGCTGGACTCGGAGACCGCCGGGGTCATCTTCGAGTCCTTCCGCACCGTCAACCGCGAACTGGGCGCCACCGTGGTGATCGTCACCCACGACCCGATGGTCGCGGGTGAGGTCCGCCGCACGGTCGCGATCCGGGACGGGCGGACCGCCAGCGAGGTGCTGCGCCGCACCGTGACGGACGAGCACGGCGAGGAGTCGGTGAACGAGCGCGAGTACGTGATGCTGGACCGCAGCGGCCGGGTGCAGCTGCCGGTCAAGTTCCTGGAGTCGCTGGGCATGCGGGACCGGGTGGCGGTCGACCTCGCGGCCGACCACATCGAGGTCCGGCCGGACGACCTCGCGGGGCACTGACCCGGCGCGCGCCGGGCCGGGAGGCGGCGCCCGCCGCCTCCCCGGGCCGCTCAGCCGTCGCCGCCCGTCCGCTGGAACAGCCCGCTGCCCTCGGCGTCCGCCCGGAGGTCGGGCGGCGCCTGCTCCGCGGCGCGCTCGCCGCGGGAGGTGGCGGTGCAGAGCGCGAAGACGATCAGGGCACTGGCCGCCACGGCGAGGATGCCCAGAGCGGTCAGGACGCGGAGCCAGGTCAAGGGAGTGCCTCCTGGGGGACGGTGCGGTCCACACCGGAGTGGACGACGCTGCCGGGGAGGTATCGGCAGGTCGGGCCGCGCGGTCGAGTGCGCACGGACGGTTCTTCCCGCCGGGTGGCGCAGAAGAGGTCGCTCACGGAGGCGCTCGAAGCACTCGCCGGGCGCGTCACATCCCGTCGCGCGCCCCCAGGGTGGCGGCCGCCCGTCCGGCCCCCTCGCCCACCTGGGCCCGCAGCGCGCCGAGGTCCGGCTTCCCGAGGCCGGTCAGCGGGATCGCGGGCAGCAGCAGGAGCGATTCGGGGGCGCACCGGCCCGGGCCGCGCGCCCGGAGCCAGCCGTGCAGCTGCTCGACCGTCAGCCGCGAGCCGGGCGCGAGGGCGACGGCGGCGTGCACCCGTTCCAGCCGGTCCGGGTCGGCGGTCGTGAACATCACGGCCTCGCGGACCTCCGGGTGCGAGCGCAACGGCTCCTCGATCTCGCGGGGGAACACATTGTGCCCCTCGACGATGGCCATCGGGTCCCGCCGGCCCGCCACCGTCAGGTACCCGGACGGATCCAGGCTGCCCAGGTCGCCGGTGTGCAGCCAGCCGTCCCGCAGCACCCGTTCGGTCAGCTCCGGGTCGCGCCAGTAGCCGGCCATCGCGGTCGGCGTGCGGACGCAGATCTCCCCGGTCCGGCCCGGCGGCAGCTCGGCCCCCTCCTCGTCCACGACGCGCACCGCGGTGTCCGGGTACGGGCGGCCCGCGGTGCTCAGCAGCGGCGGCGCCAGGTGCTCGTCCGGGCCCAGCCGGGAGACCGGCCCGCACTCCGTCAGGCTGTAGGTCTGGTGCAGCACCCGGCCCAGCCGCCGGGTCGCCTCGGCGAGGCGCCGCGGTGAGGGCGGGCAGCCGGTGTAGCCGACCCGGCGCAGGCTCCCGGTGTCGGTGGTGGGCAGCAGCGGGTGGTCCAGCAGCCGGTACAGCAGGTGCGGCGGCAGGTACGTCCGGGTCACCCGGTACCGCTCGACCGCCGCCAGCACCGCCCCCGCGTCGAACCCGTCCTGCAGCACCACGGTGCCGCCCGCCGCCAGCGCCAGGTCCGCCGTGCCGCCGCCGCCGTGGCAGAGCGGGGTGCACAGCAGGAAGACCGAGCCGAACGGCAGCGGCGGGCGGGGCGGACGGCCGAAGCGCCGCAGCACGCCCTTCGGCCGCCCGGTGGTGCCGCCGGTGAACCGCACCGCCATCACGTCCTCGGGGCGGCCGCGGGGGCCGAACGGGGCGGGGGAGCGGTCCGCGGCGAGGTCCAGCAGGTCCGAGCCGAGCCCGAGCGGCGACGGGCCCAGGGACAGCAGGACGGCCGAGGGCACCACCCGTGCGACCCCCTCGGCCGCCGCCGCGCACCGGACCGGGTCGAAGACCAGTGCGGCCGTCCCGGCGAACTCCGCCAGCGCCACCTGCTCCGCGACCGGCCCGTCCGGGAACGGCATCGCGACCCGGCAGCCCAGCAGGTTCGCGGCCAGCCGCACCAGCAGCGCCTCCGGCCGGTTCCCGGCCAGCACCGTCACACCGTCCCCGCGCCCGAGCCCGGCCCGCTCCAGCACGCGGGCGACGCGGTGCACCAGGTCCAGGCAGCGCTGCCCGCTCCACCCCTCCTGCCCGCACCGCAGTGCCACCCGGGCGGGGTCGCGCGCGAGCCCGTCCAGTACCAGCGCGGTGTACGTCGCAGCCGCCTCCGCCATGGCCCGCCTCCTGTCTGACGGTTCGTCAGCCTAGTGGAAGGCCGGTCCCACGGGTGCACTGCGGTCGCCCGCGGCCCCACGGGCACCGGTGGGGCCGCGGGCGGCGGCCCGGGGTTGTTGTTAGGGTTCCCGGTCGGACGTGGACGGGGGCGGGCTGGTGGACGGCAGGGCGGACGCGGTGGTGGCGCCGCGCGGGGTGGTCGATCTGCGGGGCGAGGGCGGGGCGCGGTTCGTCGCCGCCTACCCGGCCGACGCCGTCGTGGTGGTCTCCGGGCTGCCGGGAGCGGGGAAGAGCACGCTGCTGCGGCGCTGGTCCGGGGCGGGCGTCCGGGCCGTGGACCCGCGGACGGTGCACGAGGCCTGCGAGGCGGTGATGCCCGCCGCCCTGCCGTACGCGGTGTACCGGCCGTGGGCCCGGCTGGAGCACGCCCGGCTGCTGCGCTCCTCGGTGCGCGCCGGCGGCCCGCTCCTGGTGCACGACTGCGGCAGCCGCGCCTGGATGCGGCGCTGGCTCGCCCGGGAGGCGGCCCGCCGGGGCCGCGAGCTGCACCTGGTGCTGCTGGACGTCGGCGCCGCCACCGCGCTGGACGGCCAGCGGGCCCGCGGCCGGCACGCCTCCGCCCGGGCCTTCAGCCGCCACCGCCGCGGACTGGAGCGCCTGCTCGCCGCCTTCACCCGGCACGTGCGCTCCGGCGGGCCGGTGCCGACGCCGGAGGCCTCCTCCGTGCTCCTGCTCGACGCCGTCTCCCGCGCCCGCGCCGAGAGCGTCCGCTTCGGCGCCGCACCCTGAGGCTCAGCCCCGGGCCCGGCGCTCGGCCGCCGCGTGCCACCAGCCGGGCGGGGAGGGGCCGGTCACGGCCGCCGACGCCTGCTCGGGATGGAGCCCGAGCAGACGCAGCGCGTCGGCACGGACCCGGATGCCGACCCAGCACTGCCGGCTGCCGTCCCGCCCGGCCCCGCTGATCAGGTCGAAGCACACCGCGTCCGCGGCGAAGGGCGGCCAGTCGATGCCCCGGTCGCGCAGTCAGGCGCGCAGGGCGGCCGGCGGGGTGGGGCGGCCGGGCAGGTTCCGGTAGGCGGTGACGGTGATCCACGCGTCGGGTTCGCTCATGCGGCCATCCTGCCACCGGCGGCCGGGGCACGGGCGATTACCGGCCTACCACCGCTCCATGACCGCCACTTCGTCCGGCGCCCCGGCCCGGCACTGCCAGACTGGAGCGGCAGAGTCCGTCACGCAGAGAGGCCGCACCCCGCATGTCCAGCAGCGCCGTCGTCGAGAACCCGTGGTTCCGCAGGTTCAACCCGTCCGAATCCGCGCCCGCCCGGATCGTGATCTTCCCGCACGCCGGCGGCTCGGCCAGCTACTACCTGGAGTACGCCAACGCGCTGGCGCCGTGCGCGGACGTGCTCGCCGTCCAGTATCCGGGCCGGCAGAACCGGATCGGCGAGCCGACGATCGGCTCGGTGACGGCGCTCGCCGAGCAGCTCGCCCACGAGCTGCGCAACTGGGCGGACCGGCCGCTCACCTTCTTCGGGCACAGCATGGGCGCGTCCGTCGCCTTCGAGACGGTCCGGTGCTTCGAGCGCGACGGCGTCCCGGGGCCCGAACGGCTCGTCGTCTCGGCGGGCCGCGCGCCCTCGCTGCGCCGGACGACCACGGTCCACCAGCTGCCGGACGACGAGCTGCTCGCCGAGATCTCCGCGATGGGCGGCACCGACGAGCGGATCTTCGAGATCCCCGGCCTGCGCGAGCTGGTCCTGCCGAGCCTGCGCGCCGACTACCGGGCCGTCGAGACCTACTGCAGCGCCCCCGACGCGACGGTGTCACTGCCGATCACCGCCCTGGCCGGGGAGTCCGACGCGCACGCCACCGTCGACCAGGTCCGCCAGTGGGCGCGGCACACCACCGGCGCCTTCGACCTGCGGGTCTTCCAGGGCGGCCACTTCTACCTGGCCGACCGCACCGAGGACGTGGTGCGGGTGCTCACCGCGCACCTGGGCGGCTGAGCGGGCCCGGGCGGCCGGTCCGGACGCGGACCCGACGGTCGAACCGATGTGTCACCCACCGGTGACCGGAGCGTGCCCGCTCGACTACTGTGCCTGCGTGACGGGCCGTCAACAGACCACCGGGAGGCAGTCGTGCGCCGGATCGCCGTCGTCGGAGCGGGCCAGGCAGGCCTCCAGCTCGCGCTCGGGCTGGTGGCGGACGGGTACCGGGTGACGCTGGTGGCCGAGCGCACCCCGGAACAGCTGCGCGGCGGCCGGGTGCTGTCCACCCAGGCGATGTTCGGCCCCGCGCTGCGGATCGAGGCGGCGGCCGGGCTGGACCTCTGGGCGGACCGGGCGCCGGCCGTCCGCGCGGTCGAGGCGGTGCTGGCGGCGCCCCCGGGCGTGCGCGCGCTGGAGTTCACCATGACCCCGGACGAGCCCGCCCAGTCCGTGGACCAGCGGCTCAAGCTGGCCGGCTGGCTGGAGCTGCTGGCCGAGCGCGGCGGCGTGGTCGAGTACCGGACGCTGGACCGGGACGGGCTGTACGAGCTGGCCCGGCGGCACGAGCTGACCGTGGTCGCGGCCGGCCGCGGCGCCCTCGCCGGGGTCTTCGCGCGGGACGCCGCCCGCTCGCCCTTCGACCGGCCCCAGCGGGTGCTGTCCTGCCTGTACGCGCACGGCGTCGGCTCACCGGACCCGGCCGCCGGGCCGAGGGCCCGGATGAACGCCCTGCCCGGCCTCGGCGAGCTGTACCTCCAGCCGGCGCTGACCCTCTCCGGGCCCTGCGACATCCTGCTCTGGGAGGCGCTGCCCGGCGGACCGCTGGACGCGTTCGGCGACGCCCCGCCGCCGGACGTCCAACTGGCGAGGATCCGCGAGCTGTTGGGCGAGTACCTGCCCTGGGAGGCGGAGCTCTGGACGCGGGCCGAGCCGACCGACGCGGGGGCCGGGCTGTTCGGCGCGGTCACCCCGGTGGTCCGGCACCCGGTGGCGGAACTCGGCTCCGGGGTGGACTCCGTGCACGTGCTGGGCCTCGGCGACGCGGTGGTGGTCACCGACCCGATCACCGGGCAGGGCGCCAACAACGCCGCCCGGGCGGCCGAGGCCTGCCGTCGGGCCGTCGTGGAGCACGGCGACGCCCCGTACACGGCCGACTGGATGTGCCGCACCGCCGAGCGATTCTGGCAGCAACAGGCCCGCCACAGCGTGGAGTTCACCGCCGCGATGCTCACCGTTCCGGAGCACCTCCAAGCGGTGTTCGCGGCCGCCGCCGACCACCCCGAGGTCGGCCGCCGGCTCGCCAACACCTACGCCGAGCCGAGCGACCACGCCGCCTGGCTGGCCACCCCCGAGCTGACCGCCGCCTACCTGGCCTCGCTGGGCTGAGCCGGCGCGACTTGCCCCGGCCCGGCCCGCGGGACGACGCTGGAGGAAGACGGCAAAGGAGCGGGAGGCGCACCCGTGGACGGACGCGACCCCGCGGGCCGGCCCGCCGTCGGCCACCGGAGCGTGCCGCACACGGCCGACCTGCGGATGGAGGCCTGGGCACCGACGGCCGAGGGCTGCATCGGCGAGCTGGTGCACGCCGTGGTCGGCAGCTTCGCCGACCTCACCGGCGCGCGGATCGTCGGCGAGCGCGGCTGCACCGTCCTCGCGGCGAGCGACCCGGACCTGCTCGCGGGCGTCCTGGAGGAGGTCGTCTACCGGCTGGACGCGGACGGCGAACTGCCGGCGGCGGTGGCGGTCGGCCCGATCGAGGGCCCGGACGGCGCCCGCCGGGTGGCCGTCCGCTTCCGGATGGCCGACGCCGCCACGGCCGTCCTGGTCGGCGCGGTGCCGAAGGCCGTCTCCCTGCACGACCTGGACCTGAGCCCGGGGCCGCACGGCTGGACCGGCCGGGCCGTCGTCGACGTCTGAACCCGGCCCCGGCCCTGGTGCGGCGGCCCGGGGCGGCGGGCCGAGCGGGGTGAGCGAGAGCGGGGTGATCGAGGTGGAGATCGTACTGGCCGAGGCCGGCCGGCACCGCTGGCGGATCGAGCCGCGCCCGCCGATGCGGGTGCCCGGCGTGGTGTTCGCGAGCGGCGCGCTGCTGCCGCAGGCCGCCGGGGACAGGGCGCTGGAGCAGGTGGCGAACGTCGCGGCGCTGCCCGGGATCGTCCGCGCCTCCTACGCCATGCCCGACGTGCACTGGGGCTACGGCTTCCCGATCGGCGGCGTCGCCGCCACCGACGTCGGGCGGGGCGGGGTGGTCTCGCCCGGCGGAGTGGGCTTCGACATCTCCTGCGGCGTCCGGCTGCTGGCGGCCGGCGTCGGGCGCGAGGAACTCGACCGGGAGCGGATCGGCCGGCTGATGGACCTGCTGGACGGCACCGTCCCGCGCGGCCTGGGCCGGGGCGGGCTGTGGCGGCTGTCCGGACCGGAGGAACTGGACGAGCTCCTGCTCGGCGGCGCCCGCTACGCCGTCGAACACGGCCACGGCGTGCCGCGCGACCTGGAGCGGTGCGAGGACCGCGGGGTGCTGCCCGGCGCGGCCCCCGGCGAGGTGGGCACCCGGGCCGTCGAGCGCGGCCTGCAGCAGGTCGGCAGCCTCGGCTCGGCCAACCACTTCCTGGAGGTGCAGGCCGTCGACCGGGTGCACGACACCCGGACGGCCACCGCCTTCGGCCTGCGGCCCGGCCAGGTCTGCGTCATGATCCACTGCGGCTCGCGCGGCCTCGGCCACCAGGTCTGCACCGACCACGTGCGCGCCATGGACCGCGAGCTGGACCGCCACCGGATCGAGCTCCCGGACCGCCAGCTCGCCTGCACCCCGGTCGACTCCCCGCGCGGCCGTGCCTACCTGGGCGCCATGACCGCCGCCGCCAACTACGGCCGGGCCAACCGGCAGCTGCTCGCCGAGGCGGCCCGCCGCGCCTTCGCCACCGTGCTGGGCGTCGGGCTGGAGCTGGTCTACGACGTCTCGCACAACCTCGCCAAGCTGGAGACCCACGACGTGGACGGCGAGCTCCGGACGCTCTGCGTGCACCGCAAGGGCGCCACCCGGGCACTGCCCCCGGGGGACCCGGACCTGCCCGCCGACCTGGCCGCGGCCGGGCAGCCGGTGCTGGTGCCCGGCACCATGGGCACCGCCTCGTACGTCATGGTCGGCCTGCCCGGCAACGAGGCCTTCCACTCCGCCTGCCACGGCGCCGGGCGGGTGCTGAGCCGCCACCAGGCGCTGCGCACGGTGCGCGGCGAGCAGCTGAAGGACGAGCTGGAGACGCGGGGCGTCGCGGTGCGGCCGGCCTCCTGGCGGGCGCTGGCCGAGGAGACCCCCGAGGCGTACAAGGACGTCGACGCGGTGGCCGCCGTCACCGCGGCCGTCGGGCTCGCCCGGCCGGTCGCCCGGCTGGTGCCGCTGGGGGTGTGCAAGGGGTGAGTTCGCGGGGCCGGCCCGGGCGCGTCCCTCGACTCGCCCGGCCGGACGCGCTTGGATGTCGGACGCCTCCGGCTCCGGAGCGCACCCGTCACAGGAGGTGGCCATGCCGGGCAACCCGCGTCCGACGGTCCACGGCCGGGGCACCGGGGACGGCCCGGTGATCGAGCTGCGGTCGCTCACCAAGCGCTACGGCGCCACCGTCGGCATCGAAGGGCTGGACGTGACGGTCGAGGCCGGCGAGGTCTTCGGCCTGCTCGGCCCGAACGGCGCCGGCAAGACCACCACGCTGCGCTGCCTGGTCGGCCTGCTCGGCCCCACCGAGGGCCGGGTGCGGGTGCTCGGCCTGGACCCGGTGGCCGACCACGGCCGGCTCGCCCCGTCGATCGGCTACCTGCCCGGCGAGCTGCGGCTCTACCCCGAGCTCACCGGGCGGCAGACCCTCGACCTGCTCGCCGCCCTCCAGGGCGCGCCGGTGCCGCGCCGGCGCGAGCTGTGCGAGCGGCTGACGCTCTCCCGGGCCGACCTGGCCCGGCCGGTCGGGCAGTACTCGCGCGGCATGAAGCAGAAGCTCGGGCTCGTCCAGGCGCTCCAGCACCGGCCGCCGGTGGTGGTGCTGGACGAACCGAGCGAGGGGCTCGACCCGCTGCTCCAGGAGACCTTCTACGAACTGCTCGCCGAGGAGGCCGCGGCCGGGCGGACCGTCCTGCTCTCCAGCCACGTGCTGCCCGAGGTGCAGCGGACCTGCGGCCGGGTCGCCATCGTCCGCCAGGGCCGGCTGGTCACCGTCCGCTCGGTGGCCGAGCTGCGCCAGGCCCGGGCCCGCCGCGTCCGCCTGGTCCTCGGCGACGGGCGGGGCGCCCGGCCGCTCGGCGCCGCCGAGCGGTGGTCCCCGCGCTGGGACGGTCCGCGGGTCGAGCTGCTGGTGCCGCCGGACGAGGTGGTCGCCGCGGTGCGCTCCCTGCTCGCCGAGCAGCCGGTGGCCGACCTGACCGTGGAGGAGGCGGGCCTGGACGAGGCCTTCCTCGACCTCTACCGGTCCGTCGGGGCGGAGTCCTCGACCGGCGCCGAGGGTTGCGCCGGCACCGAGGGCCCGAACGGCGCCGAGGGTGCCACCGGTACCGAGGGCCCGAACGGCGCCGAGGGTGCCACCGGCTCCGAGGGGGAGCGCCGGTGAACCCGGGCACCGTCGACCGCCGCCTGCCGCTGGTCTGGCTCGCCCTGCACCGGCGCCGGCGGATGCTGCTCTCCCTGCTGTTCGGCATGGTCGTCTTCGAGACGCTGATCGTGGTGATCGCCGGGACGGTGCCGACCGGGGACCTGTTCGGCGAACGCCGCACCCCGCCCGGCGCGTTCAAGGCCTTCAGCGGCTCCAACGGGGACGTCTCCATCGCCAGCTACCCCGGCCTGCTCGGCGCCGGGCTCACCCACCCGTTCTGGATCGCCCTCCAGCTCACCGTGATCGGCTCGCTCGGCGCCGCCGCCGTCGCGGCCGACGTCGAGTCCGGCACCATCGAGCTGCTGATGACCCGACCGGTCTCCCGACGCCGGCTGCTCGCCGAGCGGACCGGCGCGCTGGTGGCCGCCTCGGTGCTGCTCAACGCCGCCGCCACGCTGACCCTCGTGCTCGGCGTGGCCTGCTCCGGGAAGCTGCGCGCGGCCCTCCCGGAGAGCGCGGTGCTCACCGCCGGGCTGCTCGGCTGTGCGCTCGCGTTCTGCCTGACGGGGCCGGTGCTGGCGGTCTCCGCGGTCAGCCGGCGGCGGGCCCACGTGGTCGGGGCGGCCGTCGCCTTCGGCGCGGTCGGCTTCGCGCTCAACTTCGTCGCGCTGGCCTGGTCCCCGGCCAGGCCGCTGCGCTACCTCAGCCCGTTCCACTACTACGCGCCGGGCGACGTGCTCGGCCACGGCGGGGTGCCCTGGGCGGCCTTCGGGGTGCTGCTCGGCGTGGGGCTGCTGGGGCTGGCGGCGGCCTTCCGGCTGCTGGAGCGGCGGGACCTGGCGGGCTGAGGCGTGGCCTGGCGGGTTGAGGCGTGGCCTGGCGGTCCGAGGGGGCCTGGCGGTCCCGCGTGCGGCGCCGTCAGCCCCAGCGTCGGGCCGCGGCCAGCAGGTGCTCCCGGACCAGGGCCACGTGCGGGTCGGCCGAGGCCGCCGGGCGGCGGACCAGGTAGGCGGTGTTGATCGGCGGATCGGCTGGCTCGTGCAGCAACCGCAGGGCCCCGGAGGCGAGTTCGGCCCGGCACAGGTAGCCGGGCAGTACGCTCCAGCCCGCGCCGGCCACCACCGCCGAGAGCACCGCCCGCAGGTCCGGCACGGTGACGGCCGCCCGGGCGTGCAGCCGCCGGTCGAAGACGTGCCGCCAGTAGCGGCGGGCGATCGGCAGGTCCTCGGCGTAGCTGAGCAGCGGGACCTCGGCCAGCGCGTCCGGCAGCTCCCGGCCCGCCAGCCGCTCGGCCCAGACCGGGGCCGCGACGAGGACGAACTCCTCGTCGGCCAGCGGATCGGCGAGCAGCGTCCGGCCGCGCGGCCGCCGGGTGGCGACCACCAGGTCGTACCGGCCGGCCCGCAGCTCCGCCAGCAGCGGGTCGGTCAGCCCGGCCGTCACCCTCAGCCGGACGCCCTGCGCGACCAGCGGGGCCAGCCCCGCGAGCAGGACGGTGCCGAGGAACTCGGCCGGCCCGGCGAGGTGGACGGGCTCCGGCACGCCGCCGCCGCGCCCGTCGGCGAGGGCCGCGAGCTGGTCCAGCGGGACGGCCAGGCGCCCGGCGAGCTCGTCGGCGTACGGCAGCGGACTGACCCCGCGCGCCCGGCGTTCGAACAGCTCCCGGCCGAGCCGCCGCTCCAGCGCCCGGATCTGCGCCGTCACCGTGGACTGGGACAGGCCCAGCAGGTGCGCGGCCGCGGTGAAGGACCCCGCCCGGTGCACGGCGAGGAAGGTCCGCAGCTGATGGAGGTCCAGCGGGCCGGAGCCGGCGGTCGGCCGATCGCTCATACGGGCGAGCCTACGGGATTCCGATGGCTGGCCGGTCCGGGTGAGGTATCGGGATCCCGATGCCTCCCATCGCGTGGCCCATTGGTCCGGGCGGGCCGGGCGCGTCTAGCGTCGACGGCGTGAGCGCCGCGGCCGGACCGTCGCGGCCCGGACCGCGGCACCCCCTGGAGGCACACCCCATGGCCGACATCCTGTTCGTCGTGACCGGCGCGAGGTTCTGGACCCTCGACGACGGCACCGCCCACCCGACCGGATTCTGGGCCGAGGAGGCGGTCGTCCCGTACCGGGCCTTCACCGAGGCCGGCCACCGGGTCACCGTCGCCACCCCGGCCGGCGTCGTCCCGGTCGCCGACGGCGCCAGCCTGACCGACCCGGCGATGGCCGAGGAACTGGAGCGGATCGCCGAGCTCCGGCAGCCGCGGGTGCTGGCCGAGGTCGACCCGGCCGACTACGACGCCGTGTTCTACCCCGGCGGCCATGGCCCGATGGAGGACCTGGCGGTCGACCCCGACTCGGGCCGGCTGCTCACCCGGGCGCTCGCCTCCGGGCGCCCGCTCGGGGTGGTCTGCCACGGCCCGGCCGCGCTGCTGGCGGCGCTGGCCGAAGGCGGCGGCTCGCCCTTCGCCGGGTACCGGGTGACCGGTTTCACCAACGCCGAGGAGGCCCAGGCCGGTCTGGCCGACCGGGCGCCGTGGCTGCTCCAGGACCGGCTGGTCGAGCTGGGCACGGACTTCGAGGAGGGCGAGCCCTGGGCGCCGCACGTGGTGGTCGACCGCAACCTGGTGACGGGTCAGAACCCGGCCTCCTCGGCCCTGGTGGCCACCGAGCTGCTGAAGCTCCTGGACGTCCCGGCGGCCTAGACGAGTAGTTCCGAAGGCGGCTGGGTCTGCTGGTTCTGCTCCGGACGTGCAGGAAGGGTGTCCGGCATCGGGTTGTGACGACCGAAGAGCTGGGCACCCTCCTGACGGCACTCTACGTGCCGATCGATGATCACCTGCCTCGAACACGGTGGTTGGGTCGCCCACCGCTGCCGACGGACTCCGAGCTGGTCTGCCTGGCCGTGGCCCAGGCCCTGCTCGGGTTCCACTCCGAAGCGCGCTGGATCCGCTTCGCCCGTGCCCGTCTGCGCGGCATGTTTGCCAACCTGCCCGAACGGCCCGGCTACGACAAGCGCCTGCGCGCCGCCCGACCGCTGCTCCAGCAGGCCCTTCGGGACCTGGCGAAGGCGACCGACCTGTGGGCCGACCCGGTGTGGACCACCGACTCGACACCGGTGGAGTGCGGGCGCTCGCGCGACACTGTGCGCCGTTCGGCACTGGCGGGGTGGGCCGGCTACGGCTACAGCCGCTCGCATTCCCACTGGTTCCGGGGCCTGAAGGTGCACCTGGTCCGCACTCCGGCCGGGCTGCCCGTCACCTGGGCCCTGGCCGGCCCGAAGGTCGGCGAGCGTGAGGCCCCGGCCGTGCTGTTCGAGACCGAACCCGTGGCTCGGCCTCGAACAGCACGGCGGTCGCACCGTCGAAGGCGTCGGCGCCCGGGTCGGCCAGCGGCTCCTGGCCATGACCTGCGCGATCTGGCACAACCGCACCACTGGCCGACCCCGCCTCCGGCCGTCACGTGCTCACGGCCCTGCGCCCGCCCGGCCGTCGTGCGCTCACGGCCGTCGGGCCGCCGCGCGGGCCGGTGGCCGCGGTCAGCGCAGGTCGTAGGCGGTCAGCGGGTGTCCTGCCCAGATCCGGTGGGCGGCCTGCTCGGGATAGCGGACGGTCTGCGAGCGGGCGTCCAGGACCCGGGTGAGCTGCTCGTCCGGGTCGAAGGCGGGCCAGCCCGGGTCTCCCGTCGTGGCGAACCGGACCCAGGCCTGCCGCAGCTCCGCCGAGACCCGGACCACCTCCGGCGGGGGCGGGTCGCCGAGGAACTGCCGCGCCGTCGGGGCGTCCAGGCTGCCGAACGCGAGCGGCACGTCCAGCCCGTGGCAGGCTCCGAGCACGCCGCCGAGCCCGGGGGCGGGCAGGGCGAGCTCGAAGAGGTGCGAGGTGCCGCCGGCGGCAGCGTTGGCCTCGGCGAGCCGCAGGGACGGCACCCGGAACAGGGCGTCCGAGAGGACGGCCTCCAGGAGTTCGGAGGGCGTCGCCCCCGGGAGGGCCGACCGGTAGGCCTCCGGGCCGTCCGGCGGCGGCGCGAACAGCTCCAGCGAGAGCCGGGCCTCCTCCTCGGTGAAGGCACCCCGCCGGCCGCTGAGGACGGCGAACAGCCGGAACTCGTCCCGCGTGTGGCCGACCAGCAGGTCGACGCCCCCGGTGAGCGCCGACCACGGGGAGCCCGGCAGGACCTCGCCGTCGACCACCGGAACGGTGGCGATGCCGCTCTGCGCCAGCCGGCCCCAGCGGTCCAGGCGGGCGGGCAGCGCGGTGCCCAGTTCGGTGACCGCCGCGGCCAGGCGCCAGGGGTGCACCTCGGCCAGTGCGGCGGCCGTGGGCGCCGTGCCGAGCAGCTTCGCGAGCTCGGCGGTGACCTCGGCGGCCAGGGCCGGGGTGCAGTGGTTGCCGGGCACGCTGTGGGCGACGGCCCGCCGGAACAGGCCGCGGGCCCGGTCCATCGTCAGCAGGGCGGCGACCGAGCCCGCGCCGGCGGACTGCCCGGCGACGGTCACCAGGGCCGGGTCCCCGCCGAACCGGGCGATGTTGCGCCGCACCCACTGCAGGGCGGCGATCTGGTCGAGGAAGGCCCGGTTGGCCGGGGCGCCCGCCAGCAGGGCGAAACCCTCGGCGCCGACGCGGTAGTTGACGCTCACCACGACCAGCCCGGCGGAGGCCAGCGCGGTCGGGTCGTACAGCGGGTCGCCGGCCGTGCCGGCCATGTACCCGCCGCCGGGGATCCAGACCAGGACCGGCAGCCCGGCCGCGCCCGGATCGGGGGTGCAGACGTTGAGCGTCAGCCAGTCGGTGGCGTCGGAGGGCTCGGTGCCCTCGGCCGGCATCGGCCCGGACTGGGGGACGACGGGGCCGAAGGCGGTGGCGTCGCGGACACCGTCCCAGGGCTCGGGCGCGGCGGGGGCGGCGAAGCGGAGGGCTCCGACCGGCGGCCGGGCGTAGCGGATCCCGCGGAAGACGGCGAGGCCCCGCCCGCCCGCCCGCTCCGGGGGCTGCTCCGGGCTCCGCTCCGGCGCGTGCCGGGGCTGCCAGCGGCCGCGGACGAGCCCTTCGGTGGTGCGGATGGTGGGCTGCTCCGACATGTGGATGCTCCTCCCTCGGAAGGGTTCCCACGGTATAGGTCAGGTGTATTATGTCAAGCGTATGAAAAAAGACCCCGCCGGATGCGGAACGAGTCCGAGGAGCCGCCGATGCCGAAGCAGGTCGACCACCGGGAACGCCGTGAGACGATCGCCCGCGCGCTGTGGCGGGTCGTCGACCAGCGCGGCACCACCCACCTGACGATGCGGGAGGTCGCCCAGGAGGCCGGCATCTCGCTCGGGCAGCTCCAGCACTACTTCGGCTCCCGGGCGCAGATGCTCTCCTTCGCGATGGACTTCTCCGCCGAGCAGAGCGCGCTGCGGGTCGGCCGGGCGCTGGAGGCGCTCGGTGAGCGGCCGCACCCGCGGGGCGTGCTGCGGGCGATGCTGCTCGAACTGCTGCCCCTGCACCCCGACGCGCGGGCGACCAGCCGGATGAGCGCCGCCTACGTGCTGGAGGCGCTGCACGACGAGGAGGTCCGTGCGCGGGCGCGCGGCGGTCTGCTCCAGGGGCGGGGGATGGTCGAGCAGGTGCTCCGGCAGGCGGTCGCCGACGGGTACCTGGCGGCCGACCGCGACCCGGCGGTGGAGACGGACCTGCTGCTCGCGCTCACCGGGTTCAGCACGCTGCTGGAGCTGGGCGTGGTCGGGCCCGAGGCCGTGGTCACGGCCGTCGACGGGCACCTGGAGCGGCTGTTCGCGCTGCCGGGCGGCCAGGGCGCTGTGGGCGGCGAGGGCGGCGAGGGTGCTGTAGGCGGCGAGGGCGGCGAGGGTGCTGTAGGCGGCGAGGGCGGTGCCGAGGGGGCCGTCCGCGCCGGGTGAGCGCGGCGGTGGCCGGCCCGGTGGAGCGGGCTGGGGCGCGGCGTGGGGCGCGACCGGGGGAGCGGCTCGGGGCGTGGCAGGCTACCCGGGTAGCACCGCCGTCCGCGACCAGGAGCACCGCCATGGACCGACCCGCCGCCCTCCGCCTCGACGCCACCGCCTCCGGGCACCCGGCCGGCATCCTGGACGCCGCCGAGCGCGCCGAACGCCGGGGCATGGACCGGCTGGTGGTCGCCGAGACCGCGTACGACCCGTTCCTCCAGCTCGCCCGCGCGGCCGACCGGACGGAGTCGATCGAGCTGGCCACCGGTATCGCGGTGGCCTTCGCCAGGACTCCGATGACGCTCGCGTACCAGGCCTGGGGGCTGCACGCGGCCTCCGGCGGACGGGCCGTCATCGGGCTCGGCTCGCAGGTCAAGCCGCACATCGAGAAGCGCTTCGGGATGCCCTGGGACCGTCCGGCCGCCCGGATGCGCGAGTACGTGCACGCGGTGCGGGCGATCTGGCACAGCTGGCAGACCGGCGAACGGCTGCGCTTCCGGGGCGAGTTCTACACCCACACGGTGATGACTCCGGTGTTCTCCCCGGACCCGGTCCCGTCCGGGGTGCCGCGCATCCTGCTGGCGGGCGTCGGGCCGCTGATGACCCGGACCGCAGGGGCGGTGGCCGACGGCTTCCTGAGCCACCCGTTCTCCTCCGCCGCCTACCTGGCCGAGCAGGTGCTGCCGGGGCTGGCCGAGGAGCGGAACCGGGCGGAGGCGGAGGGCGCCGCGTGGACGGAGCGGCCGTTCGAGATCGTCGGCAATGTGCTCACGGCGACCGGCCGCACCGAGGAGGAGCTGGCGGCCAACCGGGCCGCCACCCGCGAGCGGCTCGCGTTCTACGCCTCCACGCCGGCCTATCGCCCGGTGCTGGCCCAGCACGGCTGGGAGGGGCTCCAGGAGGAGCTGCACACCCACTCGGTGCGCGGGCGGTGGGCGGAGATGGCCGCGCTGATCGACGACGAGGTGTTCGACGCCTTCGCGGTCTGCGGGTCGGTCGAGGAGGTCGCCGGGGAGATCCACCGACGGTACGCGGGCCTGGTCACCCGGCTGTCCGTCAGCCTGCCCGAGGACGCGGACCCGGAGTTGGGCCTGGACGTGCTGGCGGCGGTACGGGCGCTGGGCCGGCCGGAAGCGGACGCCGGGTGATCGGGATGGGCAGCCGACCGGGCACGGGGTGACGAAGTCCGGGCAGATTCGGGCAACGCGTTTCCGGAGGTAAGGTCGGGCGGCAGGATCGCGGTGGCAGGCAGGGCCGAACGGTGCGGCCGGCGTCCCGGGCCCGCCGCCCTGCGGGGCCTGTCGTGCCGTACGGTGCGTTACGCCGTGCGGCCTGTCATGCCCCGGCCGCCCGTTGCCGATCGTGGGGGTGCCCGCGTGTCCGTGTCCGACGACCGCCCGGCCGACTACGACCTGGCCGAGCGCTGGGACCCCGTCGCCAACACCTACGTCGACGCCCTGGCCGACCTGGACGAGTTCCTGCGCGTCTGCGCCGAGCTGACCGGCTTCGACGTCCCCGAGCTGTGCTCCACCGGCATGGCGGACGAGCACCACCGCACCACCCTGGCCCACCGGGTGCGCGACGAGCACGCCCTGGTCCACCTCTGGTACGTCGGCGCCTGGCCGGGCGAGGCACCCTCCTCCGCCCGCGCGCACGACCAGGGACTGGTCTGGCGGACCTTCCACGCCGTCCCGCCCGGCTCCGCGGCTCACGACCGCGGAGCCGATGGCCACCAGGGCGAGGGCCACCCGGCGGAGGGCCACCGCACCGAGGGCTGACGAGCGCGCGCTGGGGCGCGGTGGTGGACGGTGCGGGCTTCGCCGACACACTGGTCGCCCACCGTCTGGGGGCGCGGGGCTGACGGGTCCTCGTCCTGGAGGCCGGGCCGGCCGCGCCCACCGGCGCCGAGGCCGCCGCCGCCCACCGCGCGGCCGGCGGCTTCACCAGCACCGGCATCGGGCACCTCCGGCGGCACCGGGCTGCTCTGGACCGGGCTCGCCCCGCGCATGCACCCGAGGACTTCCGCACCGGGGACCTCGGCCCCGGCCGCAACCGGCCGATGGCTCCTCGGCCAGGCTGCGCCGGGGATCAGCCGGGTGCCGGCGGGGCGCCCGGACCGGTGAGCGGGGCCGCTGGGGTGCCGGCCGCGGCGCCCGCCGCCACCCGCGACCAGCGGCCGGCCAGGACGGTGCCGATGATGAGCTGGAGCTGGTGGTAGAGCATCAGCGGCAGCACCATCAGTCCGGCCTGTGCCCCGAACAGGACGGTGGCCATCGGCAGCCCGTTGGCCAGGCTCTTCTGCGAACCGCACAGCACTGCCGCGACGGTGGCCGGCCGGTCGAGCCCCAGCAGCCGGGCGCCGAGCCCGGTGGCCGCGAGGGCGACGGTGAGCAGGGCGAGCAGCACCGCGAGGAGCCCGAGCAGTGCCGGCGGGGTGGCCAGGCCCCAGATGCCCTGGGAGACCGCCGCGCTGAACGCCGTGTAGACGACCAGCAGGATCGAGCCGCGGTCCACCGGAGTGAGCACCCGTCTGTGCCGGGACAGCGGTGCGCCGAGCCACGGCCGCAGCAGTTGCCCGAGCAGGAAGGGCGCGAGCAGCTGTAGCCCGATCCGCAGCAACCCGTCGGCGGACAGCGCGGTCTGCGCCCCCAGCAGCCAGGCTGCCAGCAGTGGCGTCAGCACCAGCCCCGCCAGGCTGGAGTAGGTGCCCGCGCAGATCGCCGCCGGGATGTCGCCCCCGGCGGCGCCGGTGAGCGCCACCGAGGACTGCACGGTGGAGGGCACCAGGCAGAGGAACAGCACCCCGGTCTGCAGCGGCCCGGTGAGCGGGACGGGCGTGAGCAGTGCGGTGGCGAGGCCGAGCAGTGGGAAGAGCAGGAAGGTGGCGGCCAGCACCAGCCCGTGCAGCCGCAGATGCCGCAGCCCGGCCAGTGTCTCGCGGGTGGAGAGCCGGGCACCGTAGAGGAAGAACAGCAGCGCCACCGCGAGGTCGCAGGCCGCCCCGGCGACCCGCGCCGAGGCGCCGGAGGCCGGGAACAGCGCGGCCAGCCCGACCGTCCCGGCCAGCGCCGCCATGTACGGGTCCAGCCAGCGCGGCAGCAGCCTCCGGGCGCGGGCCCGGGGACCGTGCGGTGCCTGCGCTCGTTCCCCCGGCGTGCGTCCCCGGGGCGCGTGTTCCCCGGGCGCCCGGAGCGCTGGTGGCTGCTCCGGGCGCGTCAGGCGGTCGGTCACGGGCCGCCTCCGGCCGCCGGGCGGAGCGAGGGCCCGGAGGAGGAGCCCGGGCCGAGCAGCCCGCCCACGAGCGAACCGGCACCGTCGTGGTCGCTGCCCGCGGAGCCGCTGCCGTTCTGGAGGTTGGCCGTGCGGTCGACCTCCAGCCAGGAGTCGGCGTGCGAGTTGTCCACGACCGTGATGAGCGCACTGCCGGCCGCCGCGGGCGCCGCGGCCCCCGCGACCAGGGCGCAGGCCCCGGCCAGGCCCAGCAGGGCTCCCCGCAGGGCGGCGGGGGAGGGCGGGACGGGCACCCGCTGCCCGGCGCTCATGCCGAAACCGCCGTCAGCCCGCGGGAGCGCGAGATGTTCCGCTCCAGCAACTCGGTGGACTCCCGTACGCCGACCTGCGCGAGCCCCCCGAGCGGGGTGGGCAGCCGCCCGTCGGCGTTCTTCAGCTCGGCCAGTGCCTCGTCCATCGCCCGGTGCGCGGCGAACAGGCACGGGGTGCTGTAGATCGCCACGTCCACCCCCAGGGCCGACAGCTCCGAGAGCGAGAGCCGGGGCGACTTGCCGCCCGCGATCTGGTTGAACAGCAGCGGCTTGTCGCCCACCACCCGGCGGATCCGGCGGATCCAGTCCTCGCTGCGCACGCCGTCCACCAACACCACGTCGGCGTCGGTGGCGGCGAGCGCCCTGGCCCGGCGCAGGATGTCGTCCTCCTCGGTGGCGTCGGTGCGCGCGACCACCACCAGGTCCGTCCGGTTGGCGAGGACGAGCTCCAGCTTCTCCAGGTACTCCTCCAGCGGGAGCACCAGCTTGCCGTCCGCGTGCCCGCAGCGGCGCGGCCGCTTCTGGTCCTCCAGGATCACGCCCGACGCACCGATCCGTTCGAGCCTGCGCACGACGTGGCAGGCGACCTCCGGATCGACGTAACCGTCGTCGATGTCGACCAGCAGGTGGTGCCGGGGGAAGGCCCCGCGCAGCCGCTCGACGAAGCCCACCATGTCGGGCCAGGCGATGAAGCCGATGTCCGGCAGCCCGTAGTAGGAGGCCGCGAAGCCGAAGCCGGAGACGAACATGCCGTCGTAGTGCTCGGCCGCGATCGAGGCCGAGTACATGTCGTAGACGCCGATCAGCGGCGTCGTCCCCGGGCCCGCGATCTCCGCGCGCAGCCGCCGGCCGGGGTTGTCCGATGCCGTGTTTCCGTGGAACAAGGTCTTCTCCTTACGGGGGATGACTTTGCCTGAACTTGGTGTCGACCAGACCGAACTGAGGTGTCATCACTATGCGGCCTTTAATGTTCCGTGGGCAAATCTTTAAGAGATGTTCCCTCGTTAGAGTGAAGCGTCGGCGACAAAAAGAACAGCCGAAAATATGGCATTCGCATTAGTGAGAGCGATGCCCATTCGGGGCATGCCGGGCCGACACGGAACCGGGGCCCGCCCGATGGGGCGGGCCCCGGTGTGCGCGGGGGCGGGTGTGCGCGGGGTCGGATGCGGGGGCGGGTGTGCGGGCTCCGGCGGGGGAGAGGGGGCCGGGCGGGGTTCAGGCGCTCGGGAGCGGGGGGACGGCGCGGCGTTCGCGCAGTGTCCTGAGCACCCGGCGGGTCGCCTTGGTCGCGACCGGCGGCAGGAGCTCCAGGGCCAGTCGGCGCGGGGCGGAGCGCTCGACCGGCGCCTTGACCCGGTAGTTGAGGCGCGTCACCCGGGTGCCCCCGATGACGTCCTCGTCCACGGTGTACCCCTCGGCCTGCCAGTCGCGCTCGCGCAGGACCTCCCGGGCGGCCGCGGCGTCGCCCCAGGTGCCGTAGAACTTCATCGGGGTGAGCAGGACCGGCCGCAACCCGCCGGTGAAGACCGCCTCCCAGACGGCGGCGGAGACGCCGGGGGTGTGCTCGGAGCGGTAGTCGTCCAGGGCGACCAGGCCGTGCTCGCCCAGCACGGCGCGGGCCACCGCGATGTCCCCGGCGACGTGCTCGTAGAGGTGCGAGGCGTCGACGTGCACGAAGCGGCAGCTGCCCGCCGGGATGCGGCCGTCCGCCAGTACTGAGGTCGGGGCCTGCACTATCTCCGGCAGCTCGCTGTGGAAGGCGAGGTAGTTGGCCTCGAAGGCGCTGCGGGTGAGGGTCCTGCGGTAGGACATGTCCATCTCGGCGGCGTTCGCGGCGTCGCCCGCCTCGGAGTCGAACAGGTCGCAGACCGTCAGCCGCTCGCCGGGCCGCAGGTGGTCGCCGAGCAGGACGGCGCTGCGGCCGAGGTAGCTGCCGAGCTCCAGGATGTCCCCGGTGACGCCGGCCGCGGTCTGGGCGGACAGCAGGTGGCTGAAGGCCGCTCGGTCCAGGCTGAAGAACCAGCCCGGGATGTCGTCCCGCTTCAGCGGCGCGGAGTGGACGGCGGCCTCGACCGCGGGATCGGACGTGGACACGGCGGCCTCCAGGGGGACGGCGGGGCGCGGTGGCGGGTCACGGCCACGGAGGGGATGCCGAGGACGTGAGGCGGATCATCATAGCGACGAAGGGGCCGGGGAGAGCCAGGTGTGGAACGGCCTGAACGCAGTTCTTCGCTCCCCCGTTCGGCAGGGGCGCGCGCCTTCGTCTTCGCTCCGGGATCGCCCGGTCTGCCCACGGCGGGCTCTAGCGTCCGGAGAGCTGCGGACCCTCCGGCGCGCCGGAGGCTCCCGCGTCGGCTGCCCGGTCCAGCTCCGTGACGGTCTCGGACAGCCAGGCCCGCTCGGCCGCCGTCGAGGCCCGGGCGACCAGCAGCATCCCGCGCCGGAAGGGGTTCGGCTCGTCCTCGGCGGTCACCGGCTGCCCCGGTCCGTCGTAGAAGAAGCTGCTCGGCGCGTCCAGGAAGGCCAGCCGGCGACGGAGCACGGCGGCCTGCCGGGACGGGTCGGCGAGGTGGTGCAGGAAGGCGGTGACGGTGAAGAAGCGGATCTGGTCGGTGATCTCGGTCTGCTCCGGATCGGCCAGTCGGCGCAGCAGCTCGGCCCGCCCCGGAGCGGTCAGCTCCAGCGTCTGCCGCGGGGTGGCCCCGCTGCCCGGTTCGGTGCGGCGGTGCAGCAGCCCGGCCTTCTCCAGCCGGGCGATGGCGGGGTAGAGCGCGCCGTCGCTCACCGGCCGGACGTGGCCGGTCAGCCCGGCGATCCGGGACTTGAGCTCGTAGCCGTGCAGCGGCTGGTCGTACAGGAAGCCGAGGATCGCGAGCGTCAACACGGCTGGAGCCCTTCGGTCGGAGTGCGCCCTGCGGACGGTCATCTTACCTCTTGTCGAGATGACTCGAAACGATGCACCTCTATTAGAGACACGGCGATAGGCGTCCCGAAACGACCCGACCCGGCGGAGCGGGGGCAGGCCCCGGCCTGCCCGGCCGCGAACGAGCACCACGGCGAGAGGAGGGGGAGTCATGCGCGGCCAGCTGGGCCGGCGCCCACTCCTCCCGGCGCCGCGGCCTCACCTGGGCGTCGGGCCGAGGTGCGCGTCCAGCGCGGTGCGCAGCAGCGGCTCGACCGAGTCGTCGCCGGTGATGAGCCGCAGGCTGCCCCAGGTGCGCAGCTGGGCGAGGCCGTGCAGGTTGGACCAGAGGGCGGCGGTCACGGCGGCCGGGTCGTCGCAGCGCGGGTGCACCTCGGAGACCAGCCCGACGAAGGTGAGGAACAGCGGCAGGGTGGTACGGCGCAGTTCGAGGCCGCTGCCCTCCAGCAGGTCGTGCCGGAACATCAGCTCGAACATACCGGGGTTGGCGGCGGCGAAGCCGAGGTAGGCGCGGGCGAGCGTGTCGAGGCGGGTGCGCGCGTCGGCGCCGGTGGCGGCGGTGAGGGCGTCGGCGCCCGCGAGGGTGTCGGTGAGCCTGCCGAAGCCCTGGTGGGCGATGGCGGCGAGCAGTTCGCGGTGGCTGGGGAAGTAGCGGCGGGGGGCGCCGTGCGAGACCCCGGCGCGGCGGGCGATCTCGCGCAGGCCGAGCGCCTGGACGCCGCCCTCGGCCAGCAGCTCGACGCCCGCGGCCACCAGCCGGGCCCGTAGGTCCTGTTCCTGTCCGGTCATGAAGACACTGTCTACCAGTTCCTCGTAGACAGTGTCTACCCGCCCTTGTGTTGTCGCCCGGACAGCATCGACCGCACGGACGACGACGGCGACGGCCACGACGGCGGCGACGGCGGCGACGGCGGTGCGGCGAACGCCGAGCCCCGGCCCGGCCGGGTGGCCGGACCGGGGCGGTGAGCCGGTCGGGCGGCGCCGGGTGTGGCGCCCCGCCGTGCCCCGCTACTGGGGCGGTTGGTCGCGGAACCGGTTCTTGAGCTGCTCCTGGGCGGCGTCGACCTGCCCGCTGTACTTGCCCTGGGTGCGCTGGTCGACGGCGTCTCCTGCCTTGTCGACGGCCTTGTCGGCCTGGTCCTCGTGGCCCTTCAGCAGGTTCTTGAGCTTATCCATCATGGACATCTGGTCACACTCCTGGATGGGACGCCCCCACCCCTCCAATATCGCCGCGCTCGCGTCGGTCCGCATCCCGCAAGGTCTGCGTAAAGGCTTGGCAACGGGATTCCGATCATGTCCAATCAGGACCTCACGGCCCGTCGGAAGGAGTTGCCTTGATGCTGCGCACCCGTGGTTCCACCTCCCCGTTCGACCGCCCAGCCCCGTTCGACCGCCCCGCCTCACTCGACCGCCCCGCCCCACTCGACCACCCCGCCTCCCCGGGGCGCCCGCGCACCGCCGCCGCCCGGCGAGGCGCGGGCGCCACGCTCACCGTCGCCGCCCTGGTCGCCCCGCTGCTGCTGGCCGGCGCCGGGAGCGCCGCCGCCGACCCGGACCCGGCGCGCAAGGGCGCCAAGCTGGCCGCCCGTCTGGTCGACGCGAGCAGCGCCCGGGACGCCAGGGCCACGCTGGCCGCGCTCCAGCTGATCGCGGACCGCAACGGCGGTACCCGGGCGGCCGGTTCGAAGGGGCACGACCAGTCCGCGCAGTACGTCTACGAGCAGGCCCGGCGGGCCGGTCTCAAGGTGTCCAAGCAGGAGTTCGTCTACACCTACTTCGAGCCCCGCTCCGAGCACCTCGACGTGCTCTCCCCGAAGGGCGAGTCGGTACCGGTGATCGCCATGACCTACTCGGTGAGCGGCCCCGAGGCGGGCCTGACCGCGGACCTCGCGGTCGCCCCGGTCACCGCCGCGACGGGTTGCACGCCCGCCGACTACCCCGCAGGCGCCTTCACCGGCAGGATCGCCCTGATCCGGCGCGGTGGCTGCTCGTTCGCCGAGAAGCAGGCCGCGGCGGCCGCCGCGGGTGCGAGCGGTGCGATCATCTACAACAACATCGACGGCAGCCTGAACGGGACGCTCACCGACCCGACGGTGGGGCGCATCCCGACCGGCGGGATCAGCCGGGCCGCGGGGGAGGCCCTGGCCGCCGAGGCCGCCGCCGGGCCCGTCCGGGTGAGCCTGGACATCCGCACCTTCATGGAGCAGCGCCGGACCTGGAACGTCATCGCCGAGACCCGCGGCGGCGACCCGGACCACACCGTGATGGTCGGTGCGCACCTGGACTCCGTCCCCGAGGGCCCGGGCATCAACGACAACGGCTCCGGCACGGCCGGAATCCTGGAGGTGGCCAGGAACCTCGGTGTCCACCCGGTGAAGAACAAGGTCAGGTTCGCCTGGTGGTCGGCGGAGGAGTTCGGACTCAAGGGCGCCGAGAAGTACGTCGGCTCCCTCTCCGAGGCGGAGCGCAGGAAGATCAGCCTCTACCTCAACTTCGACATGATCGCCTCTCCCAACTACGCGCAGTTCGTCTACAACGGCTCCGGCAGTGCCGGGGGCGACGCGGGCCCCGAGGGCTCGGCGCAGCTGGAGCGGGACATCAACGGCTACCTGGACGGCCGGGGCCTGCCGCACGACCCGACCCTGTTCGACGGCCGCTCCGACTACGGCCCGTTCATCGACGCGGGCATCCCGGCGGGCGGCACCGACACGGGCGCCGAGAAGGTCAAGTCCCCGGCGCAGGCAGCGCGATACGGCGGCACGGCCGGCGTCGCGTACGACCCGTGCTACCACCAGGCCTGCGACGACCTGGGCAACATCGACATGGGCGTCTTCGACGTCAACATCGACGTGATCGCGAACGCCGTCGGCACCTACGCCTGGGACCTGTCCTCGCTCCACCGGCCCGTCCCGGCCCCGGCGCCGGCCGCGAAGGCGGCTCCCGGCGCGGGCGCGGCGGGCACCGGCGGCAGCGGCAGCGACCGCAGCCACGCGGTGGCGGCCTGACGCCCGGGTGGGCCCACCGCCGCCGCCGGCCGGCGGGCCCACCCGACCGCCGTACGGGACCGCTCCATCCGCGACCTCCCTCCCTCACCGCCCCTGGTGGCTCCGGGGTACGGTCACCGTAGCGGAGGCCACTGACACATCCGGCCGCAGGCCGGTACGGTGCCCCGCGCAGCGCACCCGCCGGGACCCGGTGGGTGCGCCGGGTCCGGTCCTGACACCATGGGACCGAGATCACGACACGGTGACATCCCCGGAGGAGTCAGCATCATGAGCACCCACTACGACGTCGTCGTCCTCGGCGCGGGCCCCGGCGGCTACACCGCCGCCGTCCGCTCGGCCCAGCTGGGGCTGAAGGTCGCGGTCATCGAGGCCAAGTACTGGGGCGGCGTCTGCCTCAACGTCGGCTGCATCCCCTCCAAGGCCCTGCTGCGCAACGCCGAGCTCGCCCACATCTTCACCAAGGAGGCCAAGACCTTCGGCATCAAGGTCGAGGGCCAGGTGACCTTCGACTTCGGCGAGGCGTACCGGCGCAGCCGCTCGGTGGCCGACGGCCGGGTCAAGGGCGTCCACTACCTGATGAAGAAGAACGGCATCACCGAGTACGACGGCTGGGGCACCTTCGTCGACGACCACACCCTCCAGGTCGCTCTCAGCAGCGGCGGCTTCGACGTCGTGACCTTCGACCACTGCATCATCGCCGCCGGCGCCACCACGCGGCTGCTGCCCGGTACCAGCCTGAGCGAGCGCGTGGTGACCTACGAGGAGCAGATCCTCACCGAGCAGCTGCCGGAGAGCATCATCATCGCGGGCGCCGGCGCGATCGGCGTCGAGTTCGCCTACGTGCTGCACAACTACGGCGTGAAGGTCACCATCGTCGAGTTCCTGGACCGCATGGTGCCGCTGGAGGACGTCGAGGTCTCCACCGAACTCGCCAAGCAGTACCGCAAGCTGGGCATCGAGGTGCTGACCTCCACCCGGGTCGAGTCGATCGACGACAGCGACCCGAACGCCAAGGTCCGGGTCACCGTCACCAAGGACGGGCAGCAGCAGGTGCTGGAGGCCGACAAGGTGCTCCAGGCGATCGGCTTCGCGCCGCGGGTCAACGGCTACGGCCTGGAGAACACCGGGGTCAAGCTCACCGACCGCAACGCCATCGCGGTGGACGGCCGCGGCCGCACCAGCGTCGAGCACATCTTCGCGATCGGCGACGTGACCGCCAAGCTGATGCTCGCGCACGCCGCCGAGGCGATGGCCGTGATCGCCGCCGAGACCATCGGCGGGGCGGAGACCATGGAGGTGGACTTCGCCATGGTCCCGCGCGCCACCTACTGCCAGCCGCAGATCGCCTCCTTCGGCTACACCGAGGCGCAGGCCCGCGAGCTCGGGCACGACGTCAAGGTCGCCAAGTTCCCGTTCACCGCCAACGGCAAGGCGCACGGCCTCGGCCACCCGGTCGGCTTCGTCAAGGTCATCAGCGACGCCAAGTACGGCGAGCTGCTCGGCGCCCACCTGATCGGCCCCGAGGTCACCGAACTGCTGCCGGAGCTGACGCTGGCCCAGCAGTGGGACCTGACCGTCCACGAGGTGGCCCGCAACGTGCACGCCCACCCGACCCTGGGCGAGGCGGTCAAGGAGGCCATCCACGGCCTCGCCGGTCACATGATCAACATGTGACGCCCGCCCCTGGCGCACCGCGCCGCGCCCCCGTCGGGCAGCCGCCCGGCGGGGGCGCCGGCGCGGCGAAGCCTGCGACGGCGGTCAGGCGCGCCCGGTGATCAGGCCGAGCCGGCCGTCGAAGCGGCGGTAGAGCACCCGGCCCCGGCCGGTGCCCGGGTGTGCGAAGAACAGGAACGGCAGCTCGGCGCCGGCCAGCCGGTCCACGGCCTGGCGCTCCGTCAGCCGCGGCGCGCCGTACGGACTGAGGGTGATCGGCGAGGTCCGGCGGCCGGCCGGCCCGGCGGGGACGGTACGGGCGAGGCGGTAACCGGTCGGCCCGACCCGGTAGACCACGGCGTCGGTCTCCGTCGCCGGGTCGGTGAACAGGTGGATGTCGTAGTCCATCGCGTCCATCGTCCGGGCGGCGGCCTCCGGCGAGCACCACACCAGTGCGGGCTCCTTGCGGCGGACCACCCGGAGCGCCTGGACGGGCCCGCCGTCCGGCCCGGTGGGGGCCCCCGCCCGGTGGCCCGGCCAGGGGCGCGGTGTCCAGGCCCCGGTGACCGCCCTGATCCTGGCCCGCAGCGCGTCGCTCACCCGGTCGAGCGAGTCGCCCAGCCCGGCCGCGGCCTCCTGGACGCGGATCCGCCGGCCGTCCACCTCGGCGTTCACCTGGGCCAGCACGCCCCCGGCCACGGCCGCGAGCCGCACCCGCAGGGCCTCCACCAGCGTGCCCGCCCCCGGGGCCGCCGCCGCGGCCGCCACCCGGGCCCGCGCCTGGGCTAGGACCTCGCCGGTCAGCCCCTCGAACGCCCTCACTGTGACCAACTCGCCCATCCCCAGGCCCTTCCACTCCCAACCGGCGCATACCGGCGACCAGGATCCCCGGCCCCCGGCCACGCGGCCAGGGCCCAACGGCCCCACCTCGCCCGCCGCCCGGGGCGGGCGGGCCGGGCGGGGAAGCTACGGGCCGGGGGCGCGGCGCCGTTCCCCCGACCCGGGGCCCCGGGTCGGGAACGCGGCGTGCTGCCGGCGGCGGTCGCAGCGGTCGCGGCGACGTCTTCGCGGGTGCGCCGCGAACGTGGTGGGCGTGCCGGGCCTGCCACTCCCTGCCCGCAGCCCGGGCACCCCGGCTGACCTGCCGGGTACGTGGCGTTCGCGGCGTCCGCGCTGCAGCCGGTGGTGGTGCTCGGCGCACCGGCCGCCTCGCTGGTGACGGGGGCGGCGGCTGACCAGCCGGGCGCGTACCCGAAGCCCTCCCCGTTCCCGCACGGTCGACTGGTCGAGGTGGCCGGGCCGGTGGCGGGGGGGGCGCGCCGCCCCCCCCCCGCCGCGGCGCCCCCCCCCCCCACACCCCCCCCCCCCCCCGCGCGGGCGGCGCCGGGGGGGGGGGGGGGGGGGGGGGAAAACATAGGTG
>NZ_JBISAI010000009.1:117834-146688 GCF_044391605.1 Kitasatospora sp. NPDC018619 | reverse complement strand
GGGGGGGGGGGGGCTCCCCCGCGGGGCGCGCCCCCCCCCCCCCCCCCGCCCCCCCCGGGGGGCGGGGGGGGGGGGGCGGGGGGGGGGGGGGGGGCGGGGCGCGCCCCCGCGCGGGCGGCCCCCCCCCCACCGCCGTCGACCGGCCCGTCCCGAGGGCGGACGCCGGTCGGGCCGGTCGGTGCGGGTCAGTACAGCTGGGTGCGCAGCCAGCCCTTGACCTCCGGGGTGACGGGGTCGGTGATGTCGGCGAACTCGTCGTGCTTCAGCAGGAACTTGGCGACGTAGGGGCAGATCGGCACGATCCGCTTCCCGGCCGCGCGGACGTCCGTGAGCGCCTCCTGCACCAGGCGGGAGGCGAGGCCCTGGCCGGCGAAGGCCTCGTCGACCTCGGTGTGGAAGAAGACGCGCTGTTCCTCGTGGTCCCGGTACTCGGTGAAACCGGCGAGCGCGCCGTCGACGGAGATCTCGTACCGGTTCCGGTCGTCAGACCGCTCGACGAGGACGGTGCTGGGAGTGGTCACGGGTTGGCCTTTCGGTCGGGGACGGGCCGGGGGCGCGACGAACGGCTCCACCGGCACCGGGACAGCGGGAATCCTGCCAGGTCACCGGGGCCGTGACCATCCCCGACCGGGCCGCCGGCCGCGGGTCAGGGCGACAGGGCGCCCGGGGCTAGTCGGCCCCGCCGGGCTCCTCGCGGTGGCCGGGGGCGCCGCGGGCCCGTACCTCGCCGAGCACCGCCCAGGCGACCGAGACCACCGGCACCGCCACCACCGCCCCGAGGACCCCGGCCAGCACCGCGCCGCCGGCCACCGACAGGGCGATGGCCACCGGATGGATGCGGACGGACCAGCCGAGCACCAGCGGATGCAGCAGGTGGCCCTCGATCTGCCCGATGACCACGATCAGCGCGAGCACCAGCAGCGCGATCACCGGCCCGCGGGCGGCGAGCGCGACCACGGCGGCGATCGCCAGGGCGATCGGGGAGCCGACCAGCGGGACGAGGGTCGCCACGAACTCCAGCAGCGTCAGCGGCAGGACCAGCGGCACCCGCAGGACCGCCAGCGCGATGCCCACCAGCACGGCGTTGGAGGCCGCCACGATCAGCACGCCCCGGGTGTACCCGGCGAAGGTGAGCCAGGCGGCGCGCCCGGCGCGGTCCCAGGTCGCGCGGCTGCGGACCGGCAGCTGTCGCTGCGCCCAGGCCCACATCCGGTCGCCGGAGTGCAGGAAGAACACCGAGCAGAACACCGCGAGCGCCAGCCCGGTGACGACTTCGACGACCCGTCCGGCGCCGCTGAGCGCGGTGCTGAGCAGGGTGGAGCGGTGCGCCGCGACGAACTCGCCGATCTTGGCCCGCAGGTCGGTGACGGTGCCGGGCCGCAGGTGGAAGGGGGCGCCGGTGAGCCAGCGGTCGATCCGGGACAGGCCGCCGCGCAGCTCGTTGCCCAGCCGGCTCCACTCGTCGGCGACGGTCGTGCCGACCAGCGCCAGCACCCCGGCGACCAGCACGAGGGCGCCCAGGAAGGTGATCAGGACGGCGAGCGAGCGCGGCACGGCCCGGGCCAGCAGGTCGACCGGCGGGCGCAGCACGGAGGTGATCACCAGGGCCAGGAACAGTGCGACGACCGGCACTTCGAGCCGGGCGAGGACGTCCACGACCAGGTAGGCGGCCAGCCCGAGCAGGGCCAGCCGCCAGGTGTAGCCGGCGGTGGTCCGCAGTCCGGAGGGGACTCGTTCCCCGGGCGCGCCCCGGCCCGGTGCCCTCGCCCCGGCCCGGCGCGCCGGCACTCGGGGACGGCGGCTGCCCAGCGGCACGGGCCGCCGGCCCCCTCCGGTGCCGTTCACTCCCACGGGCGGTCTCCTCGGGCTTCGGCCGGGCGCCCTGAGGTCGCTCTCAGGACGCTCTGTGGTCACGATGACCCACGGTGCGACGGTTCGCCCCGCGGCGGCGCCGCATCCGCGGCGCCCGGGTGCCGGGTTCCCGGTTCAGCGGTGTGTAATCGCGCCTGGCCGGGGCAGAAGCGTAAGGGCACCGTCTCCCCGGGAAGGACTTCGATCCTCCGTGTACAAGCGGTTGGACGGGGGGAGAATCACGGCGCAGGGTGGGAGAGAAGGAGGCCGAGATGAGAAGCCTCACCCGCCGCTACGCGGTGACGCTCCCCGGTCCGATCGGCGGACACGCCCCGCCGGACGTCGTCGTGGTGCACGAGACGCAGGTGAGGGGGCCCGGCGGGAACCTCGTCTGGGAGAGCGCGGACGGCGGCCTGCGCGTGGAGATCACCGGTGAGGTGGCGACCGTCCTGGCCGCCCCCGGCACGGGCAGCCGGCACCCGTGCCTGCTGGCGGTGCCGCTGCCCTGACGGACGCCGGACGGAAGGCGACGGCGGGTATCCGCCGTCGCCTTCGGCCTGGGGTCGGCCGTCCGCACCCGCCGGTCCGCCACCGGTCCGCAGCCGACAGGTCACCGCGCGCTGGCGGCCAAGGCCTCGCGCACGGTGACCAGGCACGGGTCGCAGTAGCGGTCCGGTGCTGCCGCACCGTCACCGTCGGTCGGGGGGACGACGCGCTGGGAGGGCTCCAGGAACCGCCCGCAGAGCGAGGACGTCGCGTCGTCCTTCGCCACCACGTGCCACACCACGGCGGGCGGGGACACCGCCGGGTCGTGTTCGGCCCACATCTCGTACACGGCATTACCTCCGGATCGCTGGGGGCTCGGTGAGTCCATGCAAACCCGCACTCCACCGGACGGCCACCGGGCCAGACCCGGTGGGATGGTCGTGGTGCCGCCGGCGGCGGGTCGTGGTGCCGGTGGCGGCCGGCGGTGCCCCGCTGCCGGGCCCGGGGAGCGGCCGGTCAGCTCCGTCGGCGGCGGCCCTGGCCGGCGGCCAGGCGGCGCCGGATGACCACCAGGTCGAGCGCGGCGATGCCGGCGAACCCGGCGCACAGGGCGGCGAAGAAGGCGTAGGTCCCCTGGTTGGGGGCGGGCCCCGGGCCGGCCAGGGCGGCCAGCACGGCGAAGGCGATCGCTCCGCCGACGAACAGGACCAGGAAGACCACGGACAGCAGCCGGCGCAGCTCCAAATCCGAGCGGGCGGTCACCGGCTCGGTGCCCCGGCGCACCGTCTCCTGGGGCCTGAGCTGCGGCATCGTCCGGCCGGGGCCCTGCGGGGCGTGCGGAAAGTCGTGGCGCTCGCCTCCCCGGCGGCGGGCGCGGGCCCCATGCGGTGTTCGTGGTGTTCCGGGTGTTCCTGGTGAGCGGTGTGCGGCCATGACGGCCCCCGAACGTGATCGGCCGGTGGTGGTGTCCGCCGGCGCGCCTACCCGGGGGCGGTGCGGTCACACGCCTGCTGTGCCGCGACCCCTCCCCGGCGCCGCCCGCCGACGTCACCCGCGCGGTTCGAGCCGCAGCCGGACCACCAGCTGCGGCCCCCGTTCCTCTCGGTCCTCCTCCTGGGTGCGGCAGAGCCCGGCGAGGGCGCGCGCCACCCGCCGCACGTCCTCGGGGCCGCCGAGCAGCTCCGCGGCGAGCGCGCCGGCCAGGGTGACGGGTGGCTCCGGCACGCCCGCCCGGTGGGCCTCGTAGGACTCGGCCTCGTAGGACTCGGCGCCGAAGGAGCGGGCGTCGAACGACTCGGAGAGGCGCACCGACGGGCCGGGCGCGGGGGCGGGCGGGGAGCGGGTGATCCGGGGTTCGGCCACCGCCCGGACGCCCTCCGAGGTCACGGTCGGGGGGTCCTCCCAGACGTTGCCGATCCGGGTCAGGCCGCGCCCGGTGTGCGTCGGGAAGACGGCCTCCAGCGCGTCGAGCACCGCTTCCGCGGCTTCCTGCGGGCCCTCGCCGAGCCGTACCAGCACGTGTCCGGCCGCCAGGGGGAGTCCCATCGCAGCCACCTCCTCCGTCCGGTCCGCCCCGGCGACCGCCGTCGGCGGGCGTCCCCCCTTCCGTTCTACGGCCGGGCCGCGCGGGTGCGCACCCCGGTCGGCGGGCCGGCCGGAGCCCGTCGGGTTCGGCCGCTGTTCAACGGGGCGTGGCCCGGCCGACGGCCACCGACCGATCCCGGTGCCTACCGTCAGGGCCCAAACCACTTCCGGGAGCGAACATGCACGACATCCAGGCGACCGAGCACGCGTGCGGCTGCCCACGGACCGCTGACATCGACGGGGACGGGCCGGCCGCGGCCGGCCGGCGCCGGTTCCTGCGCGGGGCCGGTCTGCTGGGCGCCGGGGTCGGCACCGGCGGGCTCGGCCTGCTCGGTGCGGCGCCGGCGCGGGCGGCCGGGCCGGAGACGGCCGGCCCGGCCGCCGCGGCCGCGAAGAAGCCCGGGAAGGAGAAGGGCAGGGGGCGGTGGCAGCCCGATCCTGACGCCCGGCAGTTCACCGTCGTGGTCCTGCCGGACACCCAGTACCTGTTCGACCAGGACCGGATCCACCCGGCGCCGCTGGAGGCCTCGGTCCGCTACGTGCTGGACGGCGGTGTCAACCGGGAGGACGGCACGGACGACAACATCGTCTTCCTGGCCCACCTCGGCGACGTCACCGAGAACGGCCTGGCCGTCGAGTACGCCGCCGTCACCAAGGTGTTCGCCCTGCTGGACGACGCGGGCGCGGCCTACGGCGTCCTCGCCGGCAACCACGACGTCCGCTCCTCGACCGACGACCAGCGCGGCAGCACCCCGTACCTGGAGACCTTCAGCAAGGCCAGGGCCGCCCGCACCTCCGGCTACCGCGGCTCCAGCCCGGACGGCTACAACACCTGCCACGTGTTCCGGGCGGCGGGCCGCGACTGGATGCTGCTCTCACTGGACTGGCGGCTCTCCGACGCGGGCTTCGCCTGGGCCAACGGGGTGATCGCGGCCAACCCCACCCTCCCGGTGATCGTGACCACCCACGACCTGGCGTACGCGGACGACAGCGGCCGGGCCGAGCTGTCCGACCACGGCAAGCGGCTTTGGGAACGGCTGATCGACGGCAACGACCAGATCTTCCTCACCGTCAACGGGCACTACTGGCCGCCCGGGCGCACCGTGCTGAAGAACCGGGCGGGCCACGACGTCCACGTCCACATCACCAACTACCAGGACCGCTACTACGGCGGCGCGGCGATGATCCGGGCGTACCGCTTCGACCTCGACCGCGACACCGTCGACGTGTCGACCTTCTCGCCGTGGATCCAGCAGATCGCGGCCGAGGAGCGCAACGCGCTGGCGGCCCGGCAGGCCGAGCTGACCTCGGACGTGGACCGCTTCTCGCTCGCGATCGACTTCGAGCGCCGCTTCGCGGGCTTCGCGCCCGTCCCCCGGCGCCCGGCGCGCCGGGCGAGCGAGCTGCTGGTCCGCGACACGGCGGCCTACTGGCGGTTCGACGGCGGCGGCGGGGACGGCTCGGCGGTCTCCCCGCGGCAGGTCGTCCGGGACCTGTCCGGACAGGGCAACGACCTGCTCCCGCTGAGCGCCCCGGGCACGCCCGACGGCGCGCTCAGCTGGTCCGCCGAGCACCACCCGGACCAGCCGGGCCACGGCAGCCTGCTGTTCCGGGGCACCCGCTCGCCGGTGCGCGGCGGCTACCTCCAGACGGTGCCCACCGCTCCGCTGAACCGGGAGACCTTCGAGCGCGGCTTCACCGTCGAGGCGTTCTTCAAGCTGCCCGCCGACTGGGACTCCGCGCAGAGCCGCTGGTCCGCCCTGCTGAGCCGGTGGGGGAGCAGCGGCGAGGCGGGCCGGACCGGCCCGGGGACGGACGCCGACGAGCCGGTCGTGACGCTCAGCGTCTCCGAGGCCCCGGCCCTCCAGTGGTGCGTCTACCCGGTCAACCAGACCGGGGCGTCCACCTGTTGGAGCCACCAGCTGCCGCTGGACCGGTGGTGGCACGTGGCGGTGGTCAACGACGGGAAGCTCAGCCGGATGTACGTCGACGGGTGCGAGGTGGCGCGCAACCCGGCGACGCCCGCGGTCGGGCTGGCCACGCTGGGCCGACCGTGGATGCTGGGCGGCTATGCGTACGCGGGGGTGCTGGACAAGGTCTTCCACGGGTACGTCGGGGACGTCCGGATCGTGAAGCGGGCGCTGCGGGTGGGCGAGTTCATGACCGCCTGACCGCTCGCCTGACCGCCCGCTCGCCCGAGCACCCGACCCGCGACCCGCCGGCGCCGCCGGGCCCCACGAGGCCCGGCGGCGCCGTCCGTCCGGCCCGGCTCAGCCGAGCAGGGTGGCCTCGACCCCGGCGGCCACCGCCGCCAGGCCCTGCTCGAAGCCCTCGTCGAACTCCCGGAACATCACCCGGCCGGATTCGGCGGCCAGCGGGTGGGCGGCCAGGCGGGCGGCCCGGGCCTCCACGTCGTAGCCCTCGGCGCCGTCGAAGGGGTTGGGGCCCATCGCCTGCTCCTCGATGACGTAGCCGATGGTGTAGCTGTAGGCGGTCTGCCAGGCCCGGGCGGCGGCCGCGGGGGTGAAGCCGGCCTCGACCAGCACGCGCAGCCAGCTTTCCAGGGCGGCCGCGTACGCGGTGTCGGTGAACCGGGCGCCGCTGTAGACCTTCGCGCCGTCGCGGTAGCGCAGCAGCTCGGCTCGCAGGGTGCGCATGGTCCGCAGGTAGGCCTCCCGCCAGTCGCCGGGGGCCCGGTCGCGGCCCGGGCGGTCGGCTGCTTCGGCTCCGTCGGGCCTCCCGGCGTCGTCGGCGTCGTCGGCAGCGTCGGCGCCGCCGGGGGCGCCCGCCGCCGCTCGGGCCGTCATGCGGCGCAGCATCTCCGTCGCCATCGCGTCCAGCAGCGCCTGCTTGTCCTTGAAGTGCCAGTACAGCGCGGGCGCTTTGACGTCGAGCCGGGCGGCGATGGCGCGCAGCGTCAGGCCGTCCAGGCCGGCTTCGTCGAGCAGGTCCAGCGCGGTGTCGACGACCTGGCCGCGGTCGAGCTTGGGGGTCTTCTGGGGGGTCACGGTTGACAGTTTAACGCCGTTAAGTGCAGGCTGTCGGCAACGGCTACTTAACAACGTTAAGGAGGTTTTCGTGACTTCTCGCGACCTGCACACGGACGTCCTGGTGGTCGGCGCCGGGCCCACCGGACTCGCCCTCGCGCTGGACCTCGCCCGGCACGGCGTCGACGCGCTGGTGGTCGAGCGCGGCGCGGAGCTCTTCCCCGGCTCGCGCGGCAAGGGCCTCCAGCCGCGCACACTGGAGGTGCTCGACGACTTCGGCGTGCTCGAGCGGGTCCGCGCGGTGGCCGGCCACTACCCGCCCTACCTGGTCTGGCGGGACGGCCGGCCGCAGGAGGAGCACCCGGTGTCCGACCCGGTCGAGCCCTCCGAGGCCGAGCCGTACACCGAGGCGCTGATGCTGCCCCAGTGGCGCACCCAGCAGGTGCTGTACGCGCGGCTGCGCGAGCTGGGCGGCCGGGTGGCGTTCGGCCGGGAGCTGGTCGGCCTGGCGCAGGACGAGGAGGGCGTGACCGCCGGGTTCGCCGCCGGGGGCCCGGTCCGGGCGCGGTATGCCGTCGCCGCCGACGGCGGGCGCTCCGCGGTGCGGCGGCTGCTCGGCATCGGGATGGCCGGCGAGACCGTCGACCCGGCCCCGATGCTGGTCGCGGACGTCCGGATCGACGGGCTGGACCGCGACCACTGGCACGTGTTCCAGTCCGGGCCGGGGGTGCTGGCGGCCTGTCCGCTCGGCGGCACCGAGGACTTCCAGCTGGTCGCCGGGTTCCCGGAGGGGGCAGCCGTCGACCCCACCCTCGACGGGCTGCGCGCGGTGCTCGCAGCCCGCTCCCACCTGGCCGCCGAGCAGCTCGTCGAGCTGCGCTGGGTCTCCGGGTTCCGCCCGCGCGCGGCGCTCGCCGACCGCTTCCGCGCCGGCCGGGTGTTCCTCGCGGGCGACGCCGCGCACGTCCACTCGCCGGCCGGCGGGCAGGGCCTGAACACCAGCGTCCAGGACGCCTACAACCTGGGCTGGAAGCTGGCCGCGGTGCTGGCCGGGAGGGCGGGCGAGGAGCTGCTGGACAGCTACCAGGAGGAGCGCCGCGCCAACGCCGCGGCGATGCTGGAGCTGTCCACCAGGGTCCACCGCGGCGAGCAGCGCCGCGGCCGGGCGACCCAGCAGCTCGGCCTCGGCTACCGGGAGTCCACCCTCTCGGTGGAGACCCGCCGGGGCCTTCCGGCGGACGCGCTGCGGGCCGGCGACCGCGCCCCGGACGGCCGCCGGGGCGGCACCCGGCTGTTCGACGCCTTCCGCGGCCCGCACTGGACGCTGCTCACCGTCGGCACGGACGCCCCGCTGCCCGCCGTCGCCGCGCCGGTGGTCCGCATCCCGGCCTACCGGGCGTACGGCACGGGCGTGTTCCTGGTCCGCCCGGACGGCTACCTCGGCTGGGCCGGGGCGAGCGCCGACGGTCTCGCGGCCTACGCGCGGCGGTACGGGCTGCTCGCCCGCTGAGCGGCGGCTCCCCCGGCGCCGGCCGGTGCCCGTGGCGGTGCGGTCCGGCCGGGTGGGCCTACCGGCCGCCGGCCTCGGCCGCGGCCTTCAGGTCGTGCAGCCAGCCGTCGAGGCCCTGGCGCAGGATCCCGGTGGCGGCGGGGACGTCGGCGTCGACCTGGGGGCCGGTGTGGGTCTCCTCGGTGCGCACCAGGACGCCGCCGGGGACCTCGGTGAAGGTCCACACGTGGACGCCGTCGATCCGCAGCCCGTTCGCGACCGCCGGGCCGGTCCAGCGCAGGCAGGCCCCGGGCCGCAGCTGCCGCACGGTGGAGGTGATCTCCAGGGTGGGGTCGGCGGACGCCGGGTTCGGCGGCAGCGGGGTGGTCCAGCGGAACGCCGACCCCGGGCGCAGCGGGCCGTGGTCGAGGCGCTCGGTGCTCAGCACCGGCGCCTGCCAGGCGGGCCAGCGGGCCACGTCGGTCTGCAGCCGCCACACCGTCCGCAGCGGGGCGTGCACCACCGCCTCGGTCCGGTAGCGGACCCGGGCGTCCGGGTCGACCCCGGCGCCGTGGCAGCTCAGCCCGGGGGCGGGCCGGTGGGCGGTCGTGGCCCCGGCCGGCCCGGTGGCGCCGGCCAGCAGGCCGAGCGCCAGCGGGACGGTCCACAGGGCGGTGCGGAGGCCGGTGCGGCGGGTGGCGGACATGCGACTCCCCAATCACTGGTCGGCCGGCGGGCAGTGCCCGGCGGGCCGCGCGGTGGTGTGAGCTATAGGCTCACGCCTTCGTTAGAAGTTGTAACCCGCCGGAGCTCGGAGTGTCAACAGGTTTCGTGAGGCCTTCTAACGAAAGCGTGAGCCTCTAGACAGACATGCTGGGAGAGCGGGTGGCGGGCACGGCGAGGACGGGTGCACAGGCCCGGCGGGAGCGCTACCGGGCGCAGGTCCGGAAGGAGATCACGGCGCCACGTCTGGAAGCCTGGGCCCTCGGCCCGAACTGCCCTTCGATGCCGAGGCGGACGGCCTGCCGGCGCCGCGGTTCTGACCGGCCGGGCGACCGGCCCGGCGGGCCGCCCCGACCCGTGGCCGACGGCGCGGCGCCGGCCCCCGAGGCCCGCCCGCATCCCGCGCGCCACCCCGGGTCGGCACGCGCGGGGCGATGGGGCGTGTGCGGTCGGTCGTGCTCCGGTTCGGACGGGTGTGCCCGATGTGGCGCGTTCGCCGCAGCGTCACTCCGGGTAGTGGAAGGGCTGCACGATGGTGACGAAGGGGGTGGGGTCAGGGAGTCGCGATGACGGAACACGAGCAGCTCGGCGCGCCCGCCGGCTCGGAGCAGGGCCCCGCCCGGCCCGACCGGGTGCCGCCCCAGGCTCACGGCCAGGCGCAGCCCCGGGCCCAGAGTCCAGCCCCCGAGCGGCCGGAGAGCGCGCAGCGCCCCGGACCGGACGGTGACACCGCCGCCGTCCCCTGGCCGGACCTGATGCTGCCGCTGCTGCGCACCCCGACGGCCGACCGGCAGCCCGCACCGGAGGGCGCCGGCACCGATCCGCCGGCCGGCGTCGAGCCGGCCCGGGTGCTGGACCTCGCGCTCCTGGTCGGCGAGCTGCTGCTGGCCAGCGGCGAGGCGGCGGAGGACGTCGAGGCCGCCATGCTGGCCGTCGCCCACGCCTACCGGCTCCACCCCTGCGACCCGCAGGTCACCTTCACCCGGGTCGCGATCTCGTACCAGCCCGGGCCGGCGGAGCCCTCCCTGACGGCGGAGTGCTCCGTCCGCCGCCCGGCCGTCGACTACGCACGGCTGGCCGCCGTGTTCCGGCTGGTCACCGAGATCACCGCGGGCCGGCTGGCCGTCCCCGAGGCGCACGGCCGTCTGGTGGCGGCGCGCCGCCACAGCCGCCGCTACGACGGCCGGCTGTTCGTGCTCTGCTGCGGCGGGATGGCCGGTGCGGCCACCCTGCTGATCGGCGGCCGGGCCGACGCCCGGGCCTGGCTGGTGTTCACCAGCGCCGTCGTCGCCGCGCTGCTGGGCGAGCGGTTCTCCGCGCTGGTGGCCCGCCACGACCTCCCGGCCTTCTACCAGTTCGTGGTCGCCGCGGTGCCCGCCGCCGTGATCGGCATCCTGCTGTCCTTCAACGGACTGCACCTGCGCGGCTCGGTGGTGATCACCGGCGGACTGTACGCGGTGCTGCCGGGCTGGCCCATGGTGGCGGCGGCCCAGGACGGCCTGGCGGGCTTCTACCTGACCGCCGCCGCCCGGCTGCTCGAAGCGCTGTACCTGATGGCCGGCGTGGTGATCGGGGTGATAACGGTGCTGTACGTCGGCGTCAACAACGGCGCCGACCTGGCCGCCCAGGACGTCCCGCCCGGGGCGGTCAACCCGCCGCTCCAGCTGGCGGCGGCGGTGCTGCTGACCCTGGCGTTCGCGGTGCTGCTGAACACCGAGCCGGCCACCCTGCCGGCGGTGCTGCTGAACAGCGCGGCCGGCTGGACGACGTACGGGGTGCTGGTGAACGCGGGCGGCGAGCCGATCCTGGCCACCGGGCTGGCCGCCGGGCTGGTGGGGCTGTCCGGCCAGCTCATGGCGCGCTGCCGGGGCAGCTCGGCGCTGCCGCACATCACCGCCGCGCTGGGGCCGCTGCTGCCCGGCTCGGTGCTGTACTTCGGGATGCTCGCCTTCGTCCGGGGCGAGCCCGAGGTCGGGCTGAGCGGCATCGGACGGGCCGGGGCGATGGCCATGGCCCTCGCCATCGGCGTCAACCTGGGCCGCGAGCTGGCCCGGCTCTTCCTGCCCGCGCCCCGGGCCGCCGCACCGCCCCGGCGGCGGGGCGGCCGGCACCGGCGGTGAGGATGAGCGGCCGGACGGTTTGCGCGGGCCGCGCGGCGGTACACGCGTGGGGTGCGGGACGGGGCAGTCCCCGCCCCCCGGGACGGTCCCGGTGCGAGCCGGGCCGCCGCCCCGCCCGCCAGCCACGTCAACCAGGGAGAGCCTCGTGATACTCCTCGGCGTCATCCTGCTCGTCATCGGCCTCGTGATCGGGATCCCGGTCCTGTGGACCATCGGCATCGTGCTGCTCGCCATCGGCCTGGTGCTGTGGGTCGCCGGATCGCTCGGGCATGCCATCGGGGGCCGCCGCCACTACTACTGAGCCGGCCTGACCGCCGGTCAGCGCCGCCCGCCGCTGCCGGCTCGCGGGCCGCCCGGGGCCGCCCGCCGCCCCCGGGCGGCCCGCTCAGGGGCGGTCCTCGTGCAGCCCGCAGAGCCAGGCCAGCGCCCGGTGGACGCCGAGGACGTAGCTGTGGTCCGCCCCGCGCGAGCGGACCAGGCGGAGGTGGACGGCGGCGGCCTGGCACTCGGCCAGCAGCTGGGCGTGGCCCGGTCCGCCCGCCGCGGCCGTGGCGGCGGCGGTCACCGGCGCCGCGACCTGGGCGCCGGCCGCCCACCGGTAGGCGCCGAGCACGCCGTGCTCGAAGCCCGTCCAGGGCCGGGGCCGCCGGTTGACCTTGTCGATCGCGGCGAACACCTCGTCCAGCGGACGCACTCCCACGGCCGGGACCGTCTCGTCACTGGTCATGCCCGCAACCTACGTCGGGCCGTCGACGCCCGCCCCCGGGGAGGACGGACCGGAGGGCGCGGCCGCTGCGCGCCACCCGGGCGGCCGAGGCGGCGGCCACCGGGCGGCCGGGGCGCCGGCCCGGGAGGGGTAGGCTGACCAGGTCGTGTCCGGCCGGAGAGGTGGCCGGGCCGGAGGAACGGGGCGGGCCGGCGGCCCGCCGGTGGAGACCCCTGATGACTCGTCGTTTTGACTGTTCGGACCCCTCCGAGTGCGCAGCCGGGCTGCGCGAGGCCGTCGCCGCGGTGCGCCGCGGCGAGCTCGTCGTGCTGCCCACGGACACCGTGTACGGCGTGGGCGCGGACGCCTTCGCGCCGGAGGCGGTCGACCGCCTGCTGCGGGCCAAGGGCCGCGGGCGGAACATGCCCTCGCCGGTGCTGGTCGGCTCCCCGGAGGCACTCGACGGGCTGGTCGAGGTGACGGACCGCGCGCGGGCCCTGGTGAAGGAGTTCTGGCCGGGCGGGCTGACGGTCGTCGCCCGGCACCTGCCCTCGGTCGAGCTGGACCTTGGCGAGACCGGCGGGACGGTGGCGGTGCGGATGCCGGCGCACCCGGTCGCCATCGAACTGCTGGACGCCACCGGGCCGTTGGCCGTCTCCAGTGCCAACCTCACCGGGCAGGACTCGCCGCAGGACTGCGACGCCGCCCAGGGCATGCTCGGCGACTCGGTGGCCGTCTACCTGGACGGCGGCCGGACCGCCGCGGCCGTGCCCTCCTCGATCGTGGACGTCACCGGCGAGGTGCCGGTCCTGCTGCGGGCGGGCGCGATCGGCGCCGACCGGCTGCGCGAGGTGGTCCCGGACCTGCGGGAGCGCTGAGCCCGGGATCCGCCCCGGACGGCGGCGCCACCCGGTCGAACGCACCGCGTGCGGACGTACCGCGTGGCGCCCCGCCGGGGCGGGCCGCCGCCGCTAGGGTCGGCGGTGGCGTGCGAGGGCGGGCCCTCCGCCGGACGGGGGAGGGGATCGGCGCCGCGACGGGGGCGTCACCGGCTCCGCTGCGGAGGTTCCATGAGCGCTTCGTCCACCGCCCCGCCCCGTGCCGAGGACCGTACCCCGGCGCCGGTCCGGCAGGGCGGCACGCTGCTGCGCTGGCTGTTCACCACCGACCACAAGGTCATCGGGAACCTCTACCTGGCGACGGCCTTCGGCTTCTTCCTGGTCGGAGGGGTGCTCGCGCTGCTGATGCGGGCCCAGCTGATGGGACCGGACACCGGGCTGGTGTCCAACGAGCGGTACAACCAGCTGTTCACCATGCACGGCACGATCATGCTGCTGCTGTTCGCCACCCCGACCTTCGCCGGGTTCGCCAACGCGATCATGCCCCTGCAGATCGGGTCGCCGGACGTCGCCTTCCCCCGGCTGAACGCCTTCACCTACTGGGCCTTCCTGCTCGGGGGGCTGATGGTGCTGGGCGGCTTCCTCACCACCGGGGGCGCGGCCGCCTTCGGCTGGTTCGCCTACGCGCCGCTGAACGGCCCGCTGTTCTCGCCGGGGGCGGGCGGGGACCTCTGGGCGCTCGGCCTGGTGGTGGCCGGCCTCGGCACCATCCTGGGGGCGGTCAACTTCGTCACCACCATCACCTGCCTGCGGGCGCCGGGCATGACGCTGTTCCGGATGCCGATCTTCACCTGGAACGTGCTGTTCACCTCGGTCATGGTGCTGCTGGCCTTCCCGGTGCTGACCGCCGCGCTGCTCTGCCTGGAGGCGGACCGCAAGTTCGGTGCGCACGCCTTCGACGCCGCCAACGGCGGGGCGCTGCTGTGGCAGCACCTGTTCTGGTTCTTCGGCCACCCCGAGGTCTACATCGTCGCGATCCCGTTCTTCGGCATCGTCACCGAGATCATCCCGGTGTTCAGCCGCAAACCGGTGTTCGGCTACTACGGCATGATCGGTGCGACCATCGCCATCACCGCGCTGTCCATGTCGGTGTGGGCGCACCACATGTTCGCCACCGGGCAGGTGCTGCTGCCGTTCTTCTCGATGATGTCCTTCCTGATCGCGGTGCCCACCGGGGTGAAGTTCTTCAACTGGGTCGGGACGATGTGGAACGGCTCGCTGTCCTTCGAGACCCCGATGCTCTGGTCGGTCGGCTTCATGGTGACCTTCCTGTTCGGCGGGCTGAGCGGGGTGCTGCTGGCCGCGCCGCCGATCGACTTCCACGTCACCGACAGCTACTTCGTGGTGGCCCACCTGCACTACGTGCTGTTCGGCACGGTCGTCTTCGCCACCTTCGCGGGCTTCTACTTCTGGTGGCCGAAGCTCACCGGGAAGATGCTCGGCGAGAGGCTGGGCAAGGCGCACTTCTGGATCCTGTTCACCGGGTTCCAGACCACCTTCCTGGTGATGCACTGGCTGGGCGCCCAGGGGATGCCGCGCCGCTACGCGACGTACCTGGCGGCGGACGACTTCACCGCGCTGAACGTGTGCGCCTCGGTCGGCTCGTTCCTGCTCGGGGTCTCCAACCTGCCGTTCTTCTACAACGTCTGGAGGACCAGCAGGTACGGCGAGAAGGTCGCCGAGGACGACCCGTGGGGCTGGGGGCGGTCCCTGGAGTGGGCCACCTCCTGCCCGCCGCCGTCGCACAACTTCCACGTGCTGCCGCGGATCCGGTCCGAGTCCCCGGCCTTCGACCTGCACCATCCGGAGGTCCCGCCGGAGGAGTCGGGAGGCTCCGGCGCCGAGCAGCCCTCCGGCCGGGCCGGCGGGCGGGGGAGCGGGCGGTGAAGGGGGAGGGCCGGCTGTTCGCCGTCATGACGGCCTTCTTCGCGGTGACGGGGCTGGTCTACGGCCTCTGGGCCCGTGAGCCGGCCGGAAAGGCGATCCTGACGGTGGCGTTCCTGATGTCCGGCCTGGTCGCGCTGTTCTGGTTCGTCCAGCACCAGCGGCTGGGCGGCGGCCGGGCGCAGGACCGCGAGGAGGCCGAGATCGCCGAGGCCGCCGGGCCGGTCGGGTTCTTCCCGGCCCGCAGCGGCTACCCCGTCCTCGCGGCGGTCGGCGTGACGGTCTTCGCGCTGGGCCTGGTGTTCGCGCGGTGGCTGATCGTCCTCGGCGCCCTGGTGCTCGCGCTCGCCGTCGGCGGGTTCATCTTCCAGTACCGCGACCACGGCGCGGACTGAGCCGGCGCAGCAGCCGCCGCAGCGCACCCTGCGGGGCGCGGCGGACCGCCCGGACGGGTGCGGGTGTGGGTGCGGGGTGCGCGGGGGCGGTGAGGACGGCCGCCGTCCGCTGCGACTCCGCCGCGGTGGAGGGCAGCTCGACCCGGTCGCGGTGGAACCAGGCGCTCGCCGCGGCCCGCACCCGCTGCGGCCGCGGCGCCCCCGGCGCAACGGTGACCGGCTCCGTCGCGGCACGCGCCAGCAGCACGTACCGCTCGGCCTCGGGCACCGGGCGGCGGTGGCCCGAGAAGCCGCCGTCGAGCGACTGCTCGATCCGGCCGGTCTCGTCGCCGTCCCGCAGCCGGGCGCGGTCCCGGGCCTGGAGGCCCAGGCACAGGCGCCGGGTGAGCAGGAAGACCACCGGCGGCAGCACGACGAGCGCCGTCCGCAGCGCCACGGTGAGCGCGTTGACGGAGAGTTCGAAGGCGTACGCGATCACGTCGTTGCCGCCGGCGACCAGCAGCACCGCGTAGACGGTGACCCCGGCGGCGCCCAGCGCGGTGCGGGTGGGCCGGTTGCGCGGCCGGTCGCACAGGTGGTGCTCGCCGGTGCCAGGGTCGAGCCACCGTTCGACGAACGGGTAGGCGTACAGCGCCGCGAACAGCAGCCCGGGCACCACCAGGGCGGGCAGCAGCACGTTCCAGGACACGGTGTGCCCGAGCAGCCGGGTCTCCGCGGCCGGCATCAGCCGCAGCGCCCCCTCGATGAAGCCGATGTACCAGTCCGGCTGGGCGCCCGCCCCGACCATGTCCGGGCGGTAGGAGCCGTACCGCCAGACCGGGTTGACCTCGGCGAGGAAGGCGGAGAGCGCCGCCACGCCGCCGACCGCGAACATCAGCCCCACGGTGCGGGTCAGGAACTGCGGGAAGAACGGCATCCCCACCACGTTGCGGTTGGTGCGGCCGGGGGCGGCCCAGTGGGTGTGCTTGAGCACCACCACCAGCGTCAGGTGCGCTCCGACCAGGGCCAGCAGCAGGCCCGGGACCAGCAGGACGTGCACGGTGAACAGCCGCGGGATGATCTCGTGCCCGGGGAACTCGCCGCCGAAGGCGAACAGCGTGAGGTAGGTGCCGACCACCGGCACCGACAGCAGCACGCCCTCGGCGATCCGCAGGCCCGTCCCGGAGAGGGTGTCGTCGGGCAGCGAGTAGCCGGAGAAGCCCTCCAGCAGGGCGAGGGTGAACAGCGTCACCCCGATCACCCAGTTGAGCTCGCGCGGGCGGCGGAACGCCCCGGTGAAGAACACCCGCAGCAGGTGCAGCCCGATCGCGGAGGTGAACAGCAGCGCCGACCAGTGGTGGACCTGCCGGATCATCAGCCCACCCCGCACCTCGAAGCTGATCCGCAGGGTGGACGCGTACGCCTCGGACACCCGGACGCCGTCGAGCGGGAGGTAGGAGCCCTGGTAGACGACCTCGTTCATGCTCGGCCGGAAGAAGAGCGTCAGGTAGACGCCGGTCAGCAGCAGCACCACGAAGCTGTACAGCGCCAGCTCCCCGAGCAGGAAGGACCAGTGGTCCGGGAAGACCTTGCGCAGCAGTTCCCGGCCCGCCTCGGTGACCGGCAGCCGCCCGTCGAGGCGGGCCGTGAGGCGCTCGCCGGTGGAGGGCTCGCGCCCGCTCGAAGCCCTGGTTTCGTCCACGGCAGGAACCTAGTGGGCGCCACCGTGCCGGGGGCGGCCGTGCGCCGCCGTTGCCGTGGCGGTCGGGGGCAGAGCACTCCAACGGCGCAACGGGCGTCGCCGCCCGGGCGGTCAGTCCTCCGCGAGCAGCCGCGCCAGCGCGGCGTCCACGTCGAGGTGCTCGGACTCCGTACCGGCGGGCACCAGCAGGAAGGAGTCCGAGAGGAACGCGGTGACCTCCCCCGCCGGGGCGCTGAGGACGGCCTGGTTGCCCTCGGGCCCCCGCAGGGTGATCAGCACCTCGCCCTCGGGCCCCGGGCACACCCGGACGTCGCCGCTGCCGGCCGGGGCGTGCCGGCCCTCGTTCAGCAGCTCACGGCTGAAGTACCAGCACACCCGGGCCTCGAGCGGCGAGCAGGTGCAGGGCGTCAGCGGGAGCGCCAGGCAGGCCGCGTAGGGCAGGTCCGGGTCGAACCGCAGCTCCGCGACGACCGGGACGTCGGGCAGCGGGCTGTCGGGGAAGGTGACGGACATCGGGTGGACGGGCATCGGCATCGAACGACCCTCCTGTGGCCGCGGGGCCGGCCCCGGGCGGGCCGGTGCCCCTGTTCGGCGCCTACCCGGTCCGCTCCGGCGCAGTCGACGGACACCGAACCTCCACAACGCCCCCGTGCCGGGCGGTCCGTCCGGTACGGAGGCGGCGCTACCCGAAGCGCGGCACCCGCCGCAAGGACGACCTCCGACAAGGACGGCCCGCGTCTTCCGTGACGGCGTGGCAAGGGCGGCGCCCGCCGACGACGTTAGGCTCCCCACGACCGACACCTTGATCACGGTCTCCGGATCGGAGAGGGCGCCATCGCGTGAGCATCCAGCAGATCGTCCCCAGGCAGCGGGGCTACCTGATCGTCAACTCCCACCCGGTCGGCAGCGCCGCCACCGTCGAGCGTCAGTGGCGGCGCATCGAGCCCGCGACCCCGGCCGGCCGGGCCCCCGTCGTCCTGGTCCTCGGCGCCAGCGCCGGGTACGGCCAGGCGATCCTGCTCGCCGGGCTGCGCCGGCACGGCGTCCGCGGGGTCGGCGTCGCCTTCGAGAGCGCCGCGACCGAACGGCGCACCGCGACCGCCGGCTGGTACCGCACGGCGGCGGTGGCCGCGCTGGTCGAGCGGAGCGGGGGAGACCTCGCGTTCGTCAACGCCGACGCCTACGCGGACGCCACCCGCGCCGAGGTCGTCGCGCTCCTGCGCGAGCGCTACGGCCCGGTCGACCACCTCGTCTACTCGCTCGCCTCACCCCGGCGCACCGACCCGGTTACCGGCGAGGTCCACCACTCGGTGATCAAGCCGCTCGGCTCCCCGTACACTTCGCCGTCCCTGCTCTTCGACGAGGGCGTGCCGCGGATCGGCAGCGTCGACCTCGCCCCGGCCGACGAGGCCGAGCGGGCGGCGACCGTCAAGGTCATGGGTGGCGAGGACTGGCGGCTGTGGGTGCGGGCGCTGGCCGACGCGGACCTGCTCGGCCCCGGCTTCACCACCGTGGCGCTGTCCTACGTCGGCTCCGAGATCACCGCTCCGGTCTACCGGCAGGGCACGATCGGCGCCGCCAAGGAGGACCTGGAGGCCACCGCCCGCAGCCTGCGGACCGGGCTGCTCGCCGACCGCGGGCGGGCGTTCACCGTCGTCGCCGGTGCGGCCGTCACCCAGGCGTCCACCGCCATCCCCTCCATCGCCCTCTACACCTCGCTGCTGCGCAACGTCCTCGGCGAGGACGGCTGGCGCACCACCGACGACCAGGCCGTGGAGCTGTGGGACCAGCTGACCGGCGCGAAGGAGCCCGCCCTGGACGACCGGGGCCGGATCCGGCTGGACGGCTGGGAGCTCGACCCGGCGATGCAGGACCGGGTGCGCGCGCTGTGGGCCGACCCGGCCGCCGCACTGGCCGCGGACCCGGCCGGCGCCGCCTGGTTCCACGACCGGTTCCGGGAGCTGTACGGCTGGGACGTGCCGGGCGTCGACTACGGCACCGGTGTCGAGACCTCGGTGCCCTGGCCCGCGTGAGCCCCGGCAGGGCGGCCGTCAGCCGTTCTCCTCCAGGAGGAGCTCCAGGACGGGAAGGGCCGCCTCCAGGGCGCGGCACTGCTCCTGGGTGAGCCGGGTGCTGCGGCGGGCGAGCAGGGCGGTGCGCTCACGGCGGATCCGGGAGAGGGTCTCCAGGCCGAGCGGGGTGGCGGCGAGCAGCTGGGAGCGGCCGTCCTGCGGGTCCGGAGTCTTGGCGACCAGGCCGCCGGCGACCAGCGGCGCGACGGTGCGGACCATGGACGGGACGGCCACGCCCTCGTGCGCGGCGAGCCCGCCGAGCCGCAGCGGCCCGTGCTGCTCCACCCGGGCCAGCGCGGAGAGCTGGGCGGCGGTGAGGTCCTGGTCGCCGGAGGCGCGGACCAGTTGGCGGTTGAGCCGGCCTATCGCCAGGCGGAGCCGGACGACCGCCTCGGCGGGGAGCCCGTCGCCGTCCGCGCTCACGGCCGCTGCTCCCCGGTCGGCGGGGCGGCGGGGGCCGGTCGATCCGCCGCGGCCGGCGCGGCCGTCGCCGTCGCCCCGGCGGCCGGCCGGGGCCGCGCGCGGACCAGCGAGGCGGCCGCGGCCACCAGCGACATCGCGATCGCCAGCCAGAACACCACCAGCAGCCCGTCGTGGAAGGGGCCGGAGATCAGCTGGGGGAAGAACTCCCGGCCGGTCAGGGTGCGGACGTTGTCCGCCGGCAGGGTGCCGAGCACGTGCGGGCCCAGGAGCTGCTGGATCGGGTTGTAGCCGAGGAAGGCCGCGAACAGGGTGCCCACCGGCGGCAGCGAGGCGATGGCGTGGGCGTCCGCGGCGGGCACGCCCTGGGCGGTCAGGCCGGCCGTCAGGGTGTGCGGCAGCGACCCGGCCAGGCCGGCCACCATGAGGGAGAAGAAGACGCCGATCGACAGCACCATGCCGGCGTTCTGGAAGGTGGCCCGCATGCCGGAGGCCGCGCCGCGGGCGGCGGCCGGCACGCTCGACATGATCAGCGAGGTGTTGGGGGCGGCGAACAGCCCGCCGCCCAGGCCGTTGAGGAACACCAGCAGGGCGAACCACGGGTAGCCGAAGTCGGTGGGCAGCAGGAGCAGCCCGGCGAAGGAGAGCGCCATCACCACCAGCCCGCCGGCGGCGAAGAGCCGGGCCCCGGCGCGGTCCGACAGGTACCCGGCGATCGGCCCGGCGGCCAGGAAGCCGACGGTCAGCGGGACGAGGTAGATGCCGGCCCACAGCGGGGTGTCGGCGTAGTCGTAGCCGTGCAGCGGCAGCCAGATGCCCTGGAGCCAGATGATCAGCATGAACTGGAGCCCGCCGCGGGCGATCGAGCCCAGCAGGGTGGCCGCGTTGCCGCCCGCGAAGACCGGGTCGCGGAAGAGCGAGAGCGGGAACATCGGCTCGGCGGTCCGGGACTCGATCAGGCAGAAGACGGCCAGCAGCGCCACCCCGCCGACCAGCCCGGCCAGCACCCAGGGGCTGGTCCAGCCCATGGTGTGGCCGCCGTACGGCTGGATGCCGTAGGTGATCGCGGCGAGCAGGGCGGTCAGGCCGACGCCGAAGGTGACGTTGCCCCACCAGTCGATCCGGGCCGGCTTGCGGACCCCGGTGTCGCGCAGCGACCGGTAGGCCCAGACGGTGCCGAGCAGGCCGATCGGCACGTTGACCCAGAAGATCGAGCGCCAGTTCCACTCGGCCAGGAGCCCGCCGAGGACCAGGCCGATGAAGGACCCGGCGATGCCCGCGACGATGTTGACGCCGAGCGCGGTGCCGCGCCGGTGGGCCGGGAAGGCGTCGGTGATGATCGCGGCCGAGTTGGCCATCAGCATCGACCCGCCGACCGCCTGCACCACGCGCCAGCCGATCAGCCACAGCGCCCCCGGCCCGCCGTGCAGCGGGTCGAGGGAGAGCGCCACGGAGGTGAGGGTGAACACCAGGAAGCCGGCGTTGTAGATCCGCACCCGGCCGTGGATGTCGCCCAGCCTGCCTAGGGTGACCACCAGGACGGCGGTGACCAGCATGTAGCCCATCAGCATCCACAGCAGGTAGCTGACGTTTCCCGGCTGGAGCGGGTCCAGGCCGATGCCGTTGAAGATCGCGGGCAGCGAGATCAGGACGATCGAGGCGTTGATGGTGGCGATCAGGGTGCCGAGCGTGGTGTTGGACAGGGCCACCCACTTGTACCGGGGGTGGTCCGGTTCCACCGCGCTACGGGCCGCTCGCAGCCGCCCGGCCCTGTCGTTGTCGGGGAGTCGTGTCGCCACCGCTGCCTCCTGCCGGCCGACCGGGCCCGGGCCGGTCGGCCGGGCGGTGGTCGGAGTGGGAATTCGATAGCTTCCGGCAACTAACGATAGTCCGACGGGCGTTCGGCCGGTAGAGCGCCGACGCCGCCAGGCGGGCGGCGGCGTGCGGGGAGGTGCGGCCCGTCAGCCGGCGGCGGGCCCGGACGGCCCCCGCCGGGCGCGGGCCCGCTCCGCCCGCAGGACGGCGGCCGCGGTCGGCAGCGCCGCGCCGAGGGCGTGGACCGGCAGCCAGAGCGTCGTGGTGGCCGACAGGCAGTCGGCGACGGCGTGCCGGGCCTGCTGACCCGGGGCGGCGGCGAGCGCGGGGCCGTCGCGGCCGGCCAGGCCGCCGAGGGCGGCCTGCGCCTGCCACCGTGCGTAGTCGCCCAGCCGGGGGCACGCGTCGCGGGTCCGCCGCATCGGGAAGAGCCAGGACCAGCGCCGCATCGCGGGGGCCAGGGTGAGGGCCACCGCCGGCCCGAGGACCATCGCGTAGGCGGCCGGGCTCCGCAGGAAGCCGGCCCCGGTGTCCGTCGCACGGGCCGGCGGACGGGAGGAGAGGACCACCGCGAGGAGGGTCAGCCCGATCTAGCCGAGAACCCTGCCACGAGCCGGAGGAGAGCGAGAAGGCGAGTACGGCCGCCGGCGCGGTGCCCAGCACCCCGGCCCGGCCGTCGGCCCCCGGGCCCGGGGCGGCTCGGCGGCTGCGGTCGTCCATGTGCGCTCTCCCCTGGCCGGCTGCGGGCCACCGGCCTCCGGGCGTGCCCCGCCCCGCCGTCCCCGCGCCGTGGCGCCGCGCCCGCCGCCGCGCCCGGTCGGCGGACGCGGCGCCGGACGCGGCGGCGGGCGCCGGTCCTCAGGCCGGTCGGAGCGGCCACGGGTCGTGCGCCGCCACGTGGGCGCGCAGTGCCCGCAGCGCCCGGGCGGAGGCGATCCCGACGGCTCCGGCGACCAGGCCGTCCCGGACGCAGACGGCGGCGAAGCGGCGCTCCGCCAGGCTGCCGTCGACCACCTCGAAGTGCTCGGCGCCGCCGGGCCGGCCGAACACCTGGACCCGCAGCCCGTACTGGTCGGTCCACAGGTAGGGGACCGGCCGGTAGGCCTGCCGGGCGCCGTCCGGACCGGCCAGCAGGTTCCGGGCCGCGTGCGCCGCCTGCTCGGTGGCGTTGGTGCGCTGTTCCACGCGCCGGTGGCGGCCGGTGCGCGGGTCGGGCCAGGAGGCCGCGTCGCCGGCCGCCCAGACGCCGGGGCCGGCGGCGCAGTAGGCGTCGCAGAGCACGCCGTCGTCCAGCGGGACTCCGCTGCCGACCAGCCACTCGGTGGCCGGTTCGGAGCCGACGGCCATCAGCACGGCGTCGGCCGCCAGTTCGGAGCCGTCGGCCAGCCGGACGCCGGCGGCCCGGCCGCGCCGTTCGAGCAGCCCGGTGGCCGTGCCCCGGTGGATCCGCACCCCGTGCTCGCGGTGCAGACCGGCCAGGAGCGCGGCCGTCTCGGTGCCCAGCACGGCGGCCAGCGGCGTGGCGCCGGAGGCCAGCCAGGCGACCTCGGCGCCGAGCCCGACCGCGGTGGCCGCCGCCTCGGCGCCGAGCAGGCCGCCGCCGACCACCAACAGCCGGACGCCCGAACGCAGTTCGTCGCGCAGGGCGAGGGCGTCGGCGAGGGTGCGCAGCACGTGCGCCCCCGGCAGCGGCGCCTCGGCGCCGGGGAGCCGGCGCGGGCGCACGCCGGTGGCGACGATGACGGCGTCGCAGCGGACCTGCCGGCCGTCGGACAGCCGTACGGTCCGCTCCCGGCGGTCCAGCCGCTCGGCCCGGACGCCGAGGCGCAGGTCGAGCCGGAGCTCCTCCAGCGCCTCGGGGCCGCGCAGGGTCAGGCGCTCGGGCTGCCACTGGCCGCCGAGCAGGTGCTTGGACAGCGGCGGCCGGTCGTACGGCGCCTGCGGCTCCGCCCCGACGAGGGTGAGGCGGCCGTCGTAGCCGGACCGGCGCAGCGCCTCGGCGGCGTGCAGCCCGGCCGCGCCGGCGCCGACCACGGCCACGTCCCGCAGCGGCGTCACCCCTGTTCCAGGGTGATCGCCGCGGCCGGGCAGACGGCGGCGGCGTCCTGGACGGCCCGGTGCAGCGGGGCGGGCGGTTCGGCGTCGAGCAGGACGACGATGCCGTCCTCCTCGCGCTGGTCGAAGACGTCGGGGGCGGCGAGCACGCAGTGCCCCGCGCCGCAGCACTTGTCCTGGTCGATCCGGACGAGCATGGTCTTCCCTTCGGGCGGTTCCCCGGCGGATCCGAACTCCGCGGCGGGGAGGGTGGTTTGGTGGGGTGGTGGCGCTCCCGGGGGAGCCGCGGTCACCAGGCGACCGGCAGCTCGTGGACGCCGTAGACGAGCATCTCGCCGCGGAACCTGACCTCCTCGAACGGTACGGCCAGGCGCAGTTCGGGCAGTCGGCGCAGGATGGTGGCCAGCGCGATCTGCAACTCCAGCCGGGCCAGCGGCTGTCCCAGGCACTGGTGGGCGCCGAAGCCGAAGGCCAGGTGGCGGCGGGCGTCGCGGGAGAGGTCGAGCTCGTCGGCGTCGGGGAACTCCCGCTCGTCCCGGTTGGCGGTGTTGACCATGCAGATGACGCCCTCGCCCGCCGCGATGCGCACGCCGCCGAGCTCGACGTCCGCGGCGGCGACCCTGGTCAGGCCGGAGTGCACGATGGTCAGGTAGCGCAGCAGCTCCTCGACCGCGCCGGGCACGGCCTCGGGGTTGCGGCGCAGGTGGTCGAGCTGGTCGGGGTTGCGCAGCAGGGCGAGCACGGAGAGCGCGGTCATGTTCGCGGTGGTCTCGTGCCCGGCGACCAGGAGGAGCCGGCCCATGGAGCCGATCTCCTCGGTGCTCAGCTCGCCGCGCTCCAGCAGCCGGCTGAGGATGCCGTCGTCGGGCTCGGCGCGCTTGGCCTCGGTGAGCGCGACCAGGTAGTCCACCAGCTTGGCCTGGGCCTCGGAGACCGCCTCGGGGGTGGAGTCGCGGCGCAGCAGGACGCGGCTGCACTCCTGGAAGAAGTCGTGGTCCTGGTAGGGGACGCCGAGCAGCAGGCAGATGACCAGGGACGGCAGCGGCAGGGCGAACTCGGCGACGAGGTCGGCTTCGGAGCGCCCGGCGGTCATCCGGTCCAGCAGTTCGTCGGCGATCCGCTGGATCTCCGGGCGCAGCGCCTCGACCTTCTTGATCATGAACTCGCCGGTCAGCATCCGGCGGTAGTGGGTGTGCTCGGGGGCGTCCATCCGGATGATGGTCGGCCGCCCGGTGTTCAGCTGCCGGGCGCCCGCGCTGATGAACGGGAAGCCGGGCCGGGTGGAGTCGGAGCTGAACCTGGGGTCGGACAGGACGGCCTTGACGTCCTCGTGGCGGGTGACCAGCCAGCTGGTGGAGCCGTCCCAGAGGGTGACGCGGCTGACCGGCTCCTCCTGTCGGGCCTGGTCGTAGGCGGGCGGCGGGGCGAACGGGCAGGTGCCACGGGCGGCGGGGTGGGCGAAGCGGGGGGCCTTCTCGGCGGTGGCCATCGTGGATCCCTTCCGGGAGTGGAGGCGGGGCCATAATTACGTGCCCAAAGCAACTAACTGAACGTCACGCTAACTCGCGTTCCGTGGTGATGGAAGGGGGTGCCGGGCGTGCGCCGAAACTGTCCGGAATCCGGCTGCGGCCCAGGACCCTCCGCGCCGGTCGGACCGGATCGCTACAGTTCCCCCATGTCGGACGAAGAAGACGCCGAAGACGACCGGACCACCGCCCGAGGGCCGCGGCACCCGGACGGCCCGGACGGCCTGGAGGGCCTGGAGGAGGTCCTGGCCTCACTCGCCTACCTGCTGACGCGCTCACAGGAGCACGAGCGCCGCACCGCCCGGGCCGGCATCACCGCCGCCCGCTCGGACGTCTACCTGCTGCGCGCGCTCGCCGAGCGCACGGAGGCCAGCCGGGTGAGCGACCTGGCCGACCGCCTGCTGGTCAAGCCCTCCCACGTCACCCGCCAGATCGACCGCCTCCAGGGCCAGCAGCTGGTGGAACGCAGCCAGGACACCCAGGACCGGCGGGCCCGTCAGGTGGCCATCACCCCCGGCGGGCGGGAGGTGCTCGACCGTCTGAAACAGGCCAACATCATCGGGCTCGCCGACGCGCTCGACGGCGTCCCCGAGGCGGACGTCGTCACCACCGCCACCGTGCTGCGCCACCTCGTCGACCGGTACGTGCACCGGGTGCGCGCCACGGGGGCCGAGGACGACCCGCTCCCGGACCGCCCGGACGGCGCCGCCGACGCCCTGGGCCCGGCCGCCGAGCCCAGGGCCGCCGCGTACCAAGGCGGTTGAGCCCGGGGAGCGGCCGGGTACGTCACCGGGCATGTCGGACGAGAAGAACCGCGCCGTGGCCGAGGCGATCCTCCCGCTGGTCGGTGGGGCCGCCAACATCCGCTCGGTCGCCCACTGCATGACCCGGCTGCGGCTGGGCCTGGCGGACCGCTCCCTGGTCGACACCGAGGCGCTGCGCGCGCTGCCGGAGGTCCTGGGCACGGTCGAGGACGACACCTACCAGATCGTGCTCGGGCCCGCCGCCGTCGCCGGGGTCACGGCGCGGCTGCGCCACCTCCTGGAGCCTCCCGGCGCCCCGGCCGGCGCCGGCGGGCCGGCCCCGGGCGCCGAGGACCTCGCCGGGCGCGGCGAGCGCATCCGGGCCGAGGCCCGGCGGCGCAACGCCACCCCGGTGAAGCTGGCGCTGCGCCGGATCGCGAACGTCTTCGTCCCGCTGATCCCCGCCCTGGTCGGGTGCGGGATCGTGGCCGGCCTCTCCGGGGCCCTGGCCAACCTCGGATGGGCCCCGGCGCTGGTCACCGCCCTCGGCCCGGTCTCCGCCGGGTTCATGTCCCTGATCGCCGTCTTCGTCGGGTACCACACGGCGAAGGAGTTCGGCGGCACCCCCGTGCTCGGCGGGGCGGTGGCCAGCGTGATCGTCTACGCCGGGGTCGCCAAGGTGGAGGCCTTCGGGCACCACCTCACCCCCGGCCAGGGCGGTGTGGTCGGCGCGCTGGGCGCCGCACTGCTGGCCGTCCACCTGGAGCGCTGGACCCGCCGTCTGGTGCCCGCCGCCCTGGACGTCCTGGTCACCCCCACCGTCACCGTCCTGCTCGGCGGGCTGGCCGCGCTGTTCGGCCTGATGTTCCTCGCCGGGGAGGTCTCCACCGCCATCGGCCACGCCGCCACCTGGCTGCTCGACCACGGCGGCCTGCTCGCCGGGCTCGTGCTCGGCGGCCTCTTCCTGCCGCTGGTGATGCTCGGCCTGCACCAGGCGCTGATCCCGATCCACACCACGCTGATCCAGCAGCAGGGCTCGACCGTGCTGCTGCCGATCCTCGCGATGGCCGGTGCCGGGCAGGTCGGCTGCGCGGTGGCCGTCTACCTGAGGCTGCGCCACAACGCCGCCCTGCGGGCCACCATCCGCTCCGCCCTCCCGGCCGGACTGCTCGGCGTCGGCGAGCCCCTGGTCTACGGCGTCACCCTGCCGCTCGGGCGCCCCTTCGTCACCGCCTGCGTCGGCGGCGCCGCCGGAGGCGCCTTCGTCGGGGCGGCCGGCCAGCTCGGCGACGCCGTCGGCTCCACCGCCATCGGCCCCTCCGGCTGGGCGCTGTTCCCCCTGCTGGCCGGCCCGCACGGCCTGCTCGCGGGCGCCGCCGTCTACGCCGGAGGGCTGCTGACCGGCTACGTCGCGGGCTTCCTGGCGACCTGGTTCTTCGGCTTCACCCGCGAGACCCTCACCGAGTACGACCGCCCGGCCGCCGCCGGGGACGCGAGCAGCGCGGGCCCTCCGGTCTGATCTCCGGCGGCCCCGCGTCGCTCCCGAAGGGCCCGGCTGGCGGCAGGTCGACCGCGACCGAACCGATCCGGGAGGCCCCGGCCGGCCCGGTGGATGCGCACGCCCGGGAGCGACGGACAGCCGGTGACCGGGAGCGGCCGGACATGACCGAGCGGGGGCCGGGGAGGGCGGTTGCCGGTCGGCGCCTCCACCGGGTCCGCGGTTGACGCAACGTCAGGGCCGGCGGACCCCGGGCGGCCCCGGGGCCGCCGGGGAGGGGCGCGGCCGATCGGGTGCACCTGCGGCGGCGGTCGGGCGAAAGCACCGGCGGGTCGCTGCCGGGCGGGCTCCGGGCGCGCACACTCCGAGGGCTGTCTTTGTGTTCATATGATGAAAGGACTTCGGTGAAGCCCAGCCAGCATCCGGCGAACTCCGCCAGCTGGGGACGAAGACTCGGCAGGGTGATGGGATCCGCCCTGGCCCTCACGCTCGTCCCCTTCGGCGTGTCGCTCATCGCACCGTCGGCGGCCCACGCGGCAGGCCTGCCGGGAAGCCTCGGGCCGTGCCTGGGCGCGGACTGTCCGGCGACGTTCCCGCCGGTCAACAACGGCCCCTTCGCGGGCCGCGACGCCGGGGTGAACATCTTCGTCGGCGGCGACTTCAGCGTCCGGGAGTCGGCCGCGGAGGCCGAGGGGCACGTGGTGACCCTCGGCAGCTTCGACATGAGCAAGAGGGCCGGGGTCAGCTCGGTGTACAACATCGGCATCGTCGGTGTCGGCTCGCGCGTCCCCCCGCCGGACGGCGCGGACTTCCTCACCGCCGGGGGCGACGTCACCGTGGCCCCCGGCCAGTCGCTGCTGGCCGAGGGCGGCGTCGTCCGCTACGCCGGCACCGCCACGGGCACCATCACCGGCACGAAGATCCACGACCCGCAGGCCGTGGCCGCGTACGCCCCGCTGCGCGGCGAGCTCCAGACGGCCAGCGCCTGCTACGCCGGGGTCGGCACACCCCGGCCCGCCACCGGAACCGCCGTCAACCAGGGGTACCAGACCCTCTTCACCGGCGACGGCACCTCCGCCCTCCAGGTCTTCAACGTCGACTTCGACCTCGTCGGGCCGGGCGGCTCCACCCAGGGCATCGTCTTCGCCGGCATCCCCGCGAACGCGACCGTGCTGGTCAACCTGCTGGGCGGCGCCCGCACGATCAACACGTACAGCGGCAGCCTGGTGGACACCGACCCCTGGAACCGGCTGCGCGAGCGGCTGCTGTGGAACTTCCCGACCGCGACGACCGTCACCCTCACGGGCTCGGGGCAGTTCCAGGGCAGCGTGCTGGCCGGCAACCCGGGCGGCACCGCCACGATGAGCCTGCCCGGATTGAGCGGGCGGTTCTTCACCGCCGGCTCGCTGGTGCACAACTCCGGCGGGGGCATGACCGGGACGGAGTTCCACGCCTACCCCTTCAACGGGGACCTCCCGGACTGCGGCGCCCCGCCGGCGCCGACCGGTTCGACCAGCGTGACGAAGGTCGACGCGGCGACGGGGCAGCCGTTGGCGGGGGCGACGTTCCAGTTGTGGCACGAGACCAACGGTGTCGCCGGTCTCCAGACCATGGGGGCGAACCCGGACACGGCGGTGGGGCCGCCGTGTGTGACGCCGGCGTCCGGGGTCTGCTCGGCGTCCGGCCTGCCGTTGGGCACCTACTACTGGCAGGAGACGGCGGCGCCGCCCGGCTACGACCTGCCGCAGCCCGCGGTGACGACGGTGGACCTGGGCACGGACGGGCAGAACGCCGCGGTCACCGTGACCGACGCCAAGACGGCCGTGCCGACCGGTTCGACCAGCGTGACGAAGGTCGACGCGGCGACGGGGCAGCCGTTGGCGGGGGCGACGTTCCAGTTGTGGCACGAGACCAACGGTG
>NZ_JBISAI010000009.1:0-117734 GCF_044391605.1 Kitasatospora sp. NPDC018619 | reverse complement strand
TCGCCGGTCTCCAGACCACGGGGGCGAACCCGGATACCGCGGTGGGGCCGCCGTGTGTGACGCCGGCGTCCGGGGTCTGCTCGGCGTCCGGCCTGCCGTTGGGCACCTACTACTGGCAGGAGGTCTCCGCGCCCGAGGGCTACGACCTGCCGCAGCCCGCGGTGACCGAGGTCGAGCTGACCTCGGACCAGCCGTGCGCGGCGATCACCGTCGAGGACAGCATGTGCCCGCCCCCGCCGTGCCTGCCCACTCCCTGCCCGCCGGACGACGAGTGGCGTCCGTACGTGCGCTACACGCCCGTGCCGGGCTCCCTCCGGGGCGCGAGCGCCTGAGCCGGCGGCCCGGGCGGAGGGGCGGCACGCGCCCCCTCCGCCCGGGCCCTGCGCCCGGACCCGCCCGGCCGTCCGGGGCCCTACGATGGCGCCATGAGCGGCAGCCTTCAGGTATCAGGTGCGCACCCTGCGCAGGAGCATCGGGACGACGAGCGGCTGGAGGCCGCGGCCGGCATCCTGGCGCTGCTCGCGGACCGCACCCGGCTCGCCCTGCTCCAGCGGCTGAGCGCCGGCGAGGCCGACGTCACCACGCTCACCGAGGCGGCCGGAGCCCCCCGGACCTCGGTCAGCCAGCACCTCGGCAAGCTCCGGCTGGCAGGCCTGGTCACCACCCGCAAGGACGGCCGGCGCGTGGTGTACGCGCTGCGCCACGGCCATCTGCGCCGACTGGTCGACGAGGCGCTGAGCGTCGCCGACCACCAGATCGGCGGGCTCCCGCCGCACGACTGAGCGGTCCACCCGGACCGGGCCAGGCCCGCACCCTCCGGGGTGCGGGCCGCTCTTTCGGTCAACATGTGCACATGCGTGCACATGTTGACTTATTCTGGCCGTGTCGTCCTGCCGCGCCCAGTCCGAGCGGGGGTCCCCTTGCTGTCCGTGCTGCGCAACCGCACCTACCTGCACCTGTTCGCCGCCCAGGTCGTCGCCCTGCTGGGCACCGGCCTCGCCACGGTGGCGCTCGGCCTCCTCGCGTACGACCTCGCCGGACCGGCCGCCGGATCGGTGCTCGGCACCGCGCTGGCGATCAAGATGCTCGCGTACGTCGGCATCGCCCCGGTGGTCACCGCGCTGGCCCACCGGATCCCGCGGCGGCGCCTGATGGCCGCCTCCGACCTCGTCCGGGCCGCCGTCGCCCTCGGCCTGCCCTTCGTCACCGAGACCTGGCAGGTCTACGTCCTGGTCTTCGTGCTGCAGTCCGCCTCGGCGGCCTTCACCCCGGCCTTCCAGTCGGTGATCCCGGAGGTCCTGCCCGAGGAGCGCGAGTACACCCGCGCGCTGTCGCTGTCCCGGCTGGCCTACGACACCGAGAGCCTGGTCAGCCCGGTGCTGGCGGGCGCCCTGTTGGCGCTGGTCAGCTACGGCCGGCTGTTCTGGGGCACCGCCGCCGGGTTCCTCGCCTCCGCGCTGCTGGTGGTCTCCGTCGTCCTGCCCAGGCCGGGCCGGCCGGCCCGGCCGCGGTCGGAGCCGGGCCCGCTCCGCGCGGGGCGGGGCGGCCTCCGTGACCGGGCCGTGCGGGGCATCCGGCTGTTCCTCGCAGTGCCCCGGCTGCGCGCGATGCTCGCCCTGGACCTCGCGGCGGCCGCGGCCGGCGCCATGGTGATCGTCAACACCGTGGTCCATGTCCGCGGCCTGCTCGGCCGCCCCGCCGGTGACGTCCCGATCGCGCTCGGCGCCTACGGGGCCGGGTCGATGGCCGTGGCGCTGCTGCTGCCCCGGGTGCTGGAGCGCGTCCCGGACCGGGTCGTGATGCTCCCGGCGGCCTTCGGCACCGCCGGGCTCTTCGCCCTGCACGTCGCGCTCACCGCCGCCGGGCCGGGCGCCTGGCGCTGGCCCGTCCTGCTCGCGCTCTGGGCGGCCTTCGGCGCGGCCGGCTCGCTGATCCTCACCCCCACCGGCCGCGTCCTGCGCGACTCGGTGCCCGCCGAGGACCTCCCCGCCGTCTTCTCCGCCCAGTTCTCCCTCTCGCACGGCTGCTGGCTGCTCACCTACCCGCTGGCCGGCTGGCTCGGTGCCGCCCTGGGCCTCACCGCCGCCTCCGCCGCGCTCGGGGCCGTCGCCCTGGCCTCCGGGCTGCTGGCCGTCCGCGCCTGGCGCCGGGTGCCGGGGGAGGGCGCCCCGGCACCGCTCGCGGGCGGCCCGGGGCGGGGCGCGGCCGTGCCCGGGTGAGCGGAGTGCGGACGGGTCGTGGGCGCTGGTCCGAGCGGGTGAGGGCCCGGTGCCGACCGGCGTGCCGAGCGGGCGCCGGGCCGCCACCCGCTCGGTGCGCGGGCTAGGTTCGGGCCGTGACCGGCAACGACGCGGTCCTGGCGTTGATGGTCGTGACGGCGCTGGGTTTCGACTTCACCAACGGCTTCCACGACACCGGCAACGCGATGGCGACCTCGATCGTCACCGGAGCGCTCCGCCCGCGCGTCGCGGTCGCGGTCTCGGCGCTGCTGAACCTGGTCGGCGCGTTCCTGTCGACCGCGGTGGCGGCGACCATCGCCAACGGCCTGGTCTCCAGCCGGCAGGTGACCCTGACCGTCGTCTGCGCCGGACTGACCGGCAGCATCCTGTGGAACCTGGCGACCTGGTTCCTCGGCATCCCCTCCAGTTCCTCGCACGCGCTGATCGGCGGGGTGATCGGAGCGACGATGGCGGCGGTCGGCAGCTCGGCCGTCAAGTGGCAGGGGCTCGTCTCCAAGGTGATCGTGCCCGCGGCCCTGTCGCCGCTCATCGCCGGTGCGGTGGCCGCGGTCGGCACCGTCCTGGTCTACCGCCTCACCCGTGACGTCCCCGAACGCACCCGCGGGCACGGCTTCCGGCTCGGTCAGATCGGCTCGGCCTCGATGGTCTCGCTGGCCCACGGCACCAACGACGCGCAGAAGACCATGGGCGTCATCACCCTGGCCCTGATCGCCAACGGCAGCCTGCCCGCCGGGGCGAAGGCGCCGGACTGGGTGATCGCCTCCTGCGCGCTGGCGATCGCCCTGGGCACCTACATCGGCGGCTGGCGGGTGATCAGGGCGCTGGGCAAGGGGCTGGTCGAGATCGAGCCGCCGCAGGGGATGGCCAGCGAGTCGGCCTCGGCCGCCGTGATCCTCTGCTCCACCGATTTCGGCTACTCGCTCTCCACGACGCACGTGGCCACCGGGTCGATCCTCGGCTCGGGGGTCGGACGGCCGGGGGCCCAGGTGCGCTGGCAGCTCGCCCGCCGGATGGTGGCGGCCTGGCTGCTCACCCTGCCCGCCGCCGCGGCCGTCGGCGCGGTGGCCTACTGGACCGCGAACGGGATCGGGGGGACGACCGGCGTGGCGGTGGTCTTCCTGGTGCTGGTGCTGGCGTCGGTCGTCTTCTTCGTGGCCTCCCGCCACCCGGCCGTGACACCGGAGAACGTCAACGCCGCGTGGACCGGCTCGGTCGCCCCGGAGCACGAACGCCCCAGGGACGAGGTGACCCCGTGAACTCCTGGGTCAACCTGGACGCGGTGTGGAAGATCGTCGTGGTGGGCCTGCTCACCGGCGCCGGCCTGCCCGCGCTGTTCGCCCTCGGCCTGCGCCTGCTCAACCCGCCCGGGCCGGCCGCGGAGCCGCCCGGGCCGGCCGAGGGGCTGCCCGGGCCGGCCGAGGGGCTGCCCGGGCCGGCCGAGGGGCTGCCCGGGCCGGCCGCCGGACGGGCCGGCGCGGGGGCGGTCGGCTACGCGCTGTCGGGCCTCGTCTTCGCGGTGGTGCTCTCGGCGATCGGCTGGGGCATCTCCGTGATCGTCGACCACCGCTGACGGGCGGGCAGGCCCGGGCCCGCCCGCCCGTCGTGCCGTCAGGCCCCGTCCCCGGCCCGCAGTTCGGTGGCGATCCGGCGCCGGCCGGCGACCAGGGTCTCCACCACCACCCCGAGCCCGACCAGCAGGGCCAGCCCGGCGGTGGGCAGCAGGACCGGCAGCAGCAGGGGCGTGACGGCGTCCCCGACCCGGGCGCCGACCAGCGTCGAGATGTCGAAGGCGCCCCCGAGCAGGGCGGCCGCCGCGAGCGCGACCAGCCCGCCGCCGGCGGCCGCCGCGAGGGTCTGCGGCAGCGCCTCGGCGAGGACCAGCGCCAGCCCCTGCCGGGGCCGCAGGCCCATGGTGCGCAGCCGGGCCAGCACCGCCGTGCGGTCCGGCGCGGCCCGCAGCAGCGTCAGCAGCACGGCCAGCAGGGCGAACCCGGCGGCGGAGGCGGACGCGTACCAGAACAGCCGCCCGGCGGCGCGCTGCACCGGATCGTCGCCGAGCGCGGCGGCGCTCTCCCGGCTGCTGTGCACGGTGTACCCGGCGGGCAGGCCGTGGGTGTCCTTGCCGACGGCGGTGGCGCCGTCCGCGATCAGCTTGGCCAGGCCGACCGGCCGGGCCCCGCTGTTGTCCCGCAGGGCCGTCCGGACGCGGTCCGGGTCGACGTCGCCGACGGCGAACCACTCCGTGACCCGCCGGGTGTCCGGCAGCCGTTCCCAGGCGGGGCCGGCCGGGACGACGACGAACGGCTTGCCCGGGTCCGGCAGCGCGGGGGTGGCGTCGACGGTGGCGGCGACGCTGAGGTGCAGGTCGTTGCCGTTGAGCGTGCGCGCCCGGGAGGGCTCCGCGGCGAGGCGCACGGCCAGGTCGCGGCTGACCAGGGCGGGCACCGGGGTGTCCGGGCCGCCGGGCGCCCCGGCCAGCCGGGCCGGGTCGAACTCGCCGACCCCGAGGGTCCGGGCGATCTCGGCGTACGCCGTCGGGTCGCTCACCACCACCAGGTAGGCCTCGACGTAGTCCTGGTCGGCGCCGAAGAGCCGGGCCTTGGGCTCGATCCAGGCCCCGGTCGAGGCCCGGACGCCCGGCAGGGCGGCGGCGGCCGTGGTGAACGGCTCGGTCAGGGAGGCGTAGTCCGGGAGGGAGACGCCGATGTCGCCGCCCGTGGTGAGGCGTGCGGCGCGCAACCGCACGTGGTCGACGGTGTCGAGCACGGTGGCGCCGAAGCCGGTCGTGGTGACGGCGATCAGCAGGGCGAGCAGCGGCAGCACGGAGGGCTTGCGGCGGCCGGAGCCGTCCCGGGCGGCCCGGGCGAGGCCGAGGAAGCCGACCAGGCCGCGGCCCCGGCCGGCCAGGGCGGCCAGCCGGCCGACCGCCACCGGCTCGATCCGGGCCAGCAGCAGCCCGCCGGTGACGGCGAGCAGCAGCGGGGCGGCCGCCAGCAGCGGGTCCACCCCCGCTCCGGTCTGCCCGACGCCGCGGCGCCGGACCTCGGCCACGGCCGCGGCGGTGACCGCCAGGACGGCGAGCTCGCCGACCAGCCGCCGGCGGCCGCCGGCCGGCCGCCGCCGGGACCACAGCAGGACCGCGCGGACCGGGAAGGCCAGCAGCGCGACCAGGGCCGTGACCAGGGCCGCCAGCACCGCGCGTTCCCACCGGGGGGTGGGCAGCAGCACCAGGGCGAGGACCGTGGCGAGCACGGCGGCGGGCAGCACGGTGGCCGCGCCCTCGGCGACCAGCCGGCGCAGCACCCCGGTGCGGGAGCCGCCGCGGGCCCGGAGCAGCTCGATCTCGGCGGCGCGCCGGTCGGTGGTGAGCGCGGCGGCGAGGAACAGCACCACGGTGGCGACGCCCGCGACGCCGGCCGGCCCGATCGCGCTGAGCGGCAGCGAGGCCCGGTAGCGCTCCTCGGCCAGGGTGAGGATCTCGGGCAGGCCCGAGGCGGTGTGCAGGTCGGCGCGCCTGGTGGCGTTGACCAGGGCGGTGGCGTCGCGTCCGGTCAGGAAGGAGTCGACGACGCCGCGGGTCTCGTCGATCCGGTCGGCGCGCAGCGAGGCCGGGTCGACGGAGAACCGCCAGAAGTTCTCGGCGTTCGAGCCCCAGCGGAGCAGCGCGGGCAGGCTGCCGCCGGCCACGAACCCGCTGGTCGTCCAGTGCTCGTGGTCGGGCTGGAGGTTCAGACAGGCGCGGAGCGGGCAGCCGAGGTCGTCCCAGAACGGGTCCTGCGGGTCGTTGGCCCGGTAGAGGCCGACCACCACGGTGGTCCGTGCGCCGCCCGAGCTCTCGGTGCCGTTGTCGATCACGTCGCCGAGTCGGATGCGGATGGTCTCGGCGGCCTCCTTGCTGACCACGATCGGCAGCGGCCCGCCGGGTGCGCCGACGGTGGGCCAGGTGCCGTCGGTGAGGGTGGCCCGGGAGGCCAGGTCGTGCAGGTAGAGCAGGCCGAGGGCCGGGTAGGGCTCCTTGTCCGAGAGGTGGGCGTAGCCCGGGTTGGTCATGAAGCGTTCGGCCAGGGCGCGGGTGCCGTAGGCCGGCCCGGAGCGGCTCGGCGCCAGCCTCGTGCCGATCTGCTGCACCAGCTGCTGCTGCACCCGGTCGAGTTCGGCCGCGCTGTCGTCGCCCCGCGTCTTGGAGGCGGTGTGCAGGCTGGTCGGGTGGAGGCCCTTCTGCCGGACGAAGTCCTGCAGCGCCGTGTCCGCGCCGCGGTCCGAGACGCGGGGGAGGGCCGCCGCCAGGAAGACGGTGACGAACGCGAGGGCCGCCATGAGCAGGGCGGCCAGCGGGTTCGCCCGCAGCCTGGTGCGGACCCAGCGTGCGGGCTGGTGGGCGGTCTCGGGGACGGGCACGCGGGCGCCGGCCTGGGTGGTCACATCTCCTCCACGTGGCGCAGTCGGGCGGCCACATCTCGGCGGCGGCGTCCGGTCAGGAAGGCCGACAGCAGCGGGGCGACCGCGATCGCGGCCGTGAACAGCAGGGCCGGGCCGACGGGCAGCTCGACCAGGGCCTCGGGGACCGGCCGGCGGGCGGCGGGCGTCAGGACGACGAACGGGACGACCAGGTGGACGAGCAGGGCGCCGAGGGCGAGGCCGACGGTGCCGCCGAGCCCGACCAGCAGCGCCTGTTCGGCCGCGACGGTACGGGCCACCTGCCTGCGCGGCGCGCCCAGCGCGAGCAGCAGGGCGGAGTCCCGGGCGCGCTCGTGGGCGGAGCCGGCCACGGCGGCGGTGAAGCCGATCGCGGCGAGCACGGCGGTGACGAGCGCGACGGCCAGCAGCGCGTTCTGCGGGGCGGCTCCCACCGGGTCGCCGAGCCTCTCCTCGGCCACCTCCTCGTAGAGCCGGACGTCCTGGGATCCGGCGACGGCCCGCAGGGCGGCGGCGGCCCGGGCCGGGACGGCGTCGCCCGGCCCGGTGGCGGGCAGCCACCACTCGGCGTGGCCGCCCAGCACCCGGCCCTGCGCGGCCAGCAGCCGCGCGGTGGTGGCGAGGTCGATCACCAGGGCGTCGGGGCCGGTCGCGGGCAGGGCCTGGACCACCCCGGTGACGGTGACCGGGACGAGCGTCCCGCCGAACGGCACCCGGAGGTCGTCGCCGGCGCGGGCGCCGACGAGCTGCAGGTAGCCGGGGGTGGCGACGGCGGACACGGTGGCCGGGGCGTCCGTGCCCGCGATGCGCAGGACGGCGGGCACCGGGCCGGCCAGCCCGGGCTGGGGGGAGAAGCGGACGGTGAACAGCCGTTCGGCGGCGGCCGGTTCGGGCCGTACGGCGACCGGTGAGGGCCTACCGGGGCTTCGGTCCCACCCCGCGGCCGGCCCGCCCTGCCAGGAGAGGCCGGCCGGCACCGGGAGGTCGGTGGCGGGTCCGTCGGTGCTGTCCGAGACGGCCAGCCGGTGGACGGCCAGCGCGCTGTCGGCCCGGGCGCCGAAGGAGACGGTCGCGCCGACCAGGGCCAGCGGCGCGGCGACGGAGCCCCTGGGGGCGTCCACCAGCGCGTCCAGCGGGGCCGAGACGTGCTGCCCGCTGCCGGTGCGCAGACCGGTGAACGGCACCTTGTGGACGTAGCCGAAGCGGTCCCGCAGCAGGAGGGCCAGTTCGGGCGGGGAGAGCGTCTCGGCCTCCTGGTCGACGGTCAGGTCGGCGTCGATCCGCAGGGGGCGGCCGGGCAGCGGCACGCCGGCCGCCGGGCCGGTCGGGGCCGGTTGGGCGAGCCCGCCGAACAGCTTCGCCCGGTCGGCGCCGTCGAGCAGGTCCGTACGGAGCGGGACGCGGTCGGCGAGGGCCGCGGAGTCCACCGCGAGCACCTGCCCCCGGCCGTTCGGCAGCACCTGGTCCTCGCGGTCCACCGGGACCAGCCGGTCGCCCCCGGGCAGTGCGCCGTAGCGGCCGCTCTGGCCCATCAGCGTGCTGTGCGATCCGGAGATGCGCAGGCCGCCGGCGGTCTCGAAGGAGGCCTGGTCGCGCTGGGAGGTGGTCCAGGTGGCGTGCTGGCCGAGCGCGAGGACGCCGGTGGCCACGGCCATGACCAGCAGCAGGACGGGGCCGGTGGCCCGGGCGGGCTGACGGGCCAGCTGCCAGCCGACCATCGCGGGGCCCAGGCCCCTGCCCCGGGCGGCGGCCCGGGCGCCCAGCCGGGCGGCGACCGGCAGCAGCCGCAGCACCAGCAGGGTGCCGGCGCACAGAGCGAGGGTCGGTGTGGCGACGAGCAGCAGGTCCACCCCGAGGCGGCCGGAGGAGTCGACGGACAGCCCGCCGCCGTACTGGTCGAGCTGCTGGTAGGCGAGCACGGCCAGGACGAGCACCGCGAGGTCCCCGCCGTCGCGGACGATGCCGGAGACCACCGCCTGGCGTCGGCCGGCCCGGCGGCGCAGGGCGGCGCCGGCGCCGCGCAGCAGGCGGGGGACGGTGGCCGGCACGATGCAGCCGAGGGCGCAGAGCAGGGCCACCGGCCAGAGCGTCCAGCGCAGTTGGGCGTCCAGGGCGACCTGGTGGGACCGGCCCAGGCCCGCCAGGACTCGGACCAGGAACGGGGCGAGCAGCGGTGCGAGCAGCGCGGCCGGGAGGGTGAGCAGCAGCGACTCCAGGGCGGTGAAGCCGCCGAGCCGGGCCCCGGAGGCGCCCCGGGCGGCGAGCAGTTCGTTCTCCTGCTCCTGGCGGGCCGAGATCAGCCGGACCACCAGCAGCAGGGCCGCCCCGGCGAGGACGGCGAGTTGCAGCGCGCCGATCAGCAGGGTGGACCGGCTGACCAGCAGGCTGGCCGACAACTCGGCCATCACGTCCGGGAGTTCGGTGGTGGCGGCGAGGCCGGAGGCCTTCCGCAGGCCGTCGCCCAGGCTCCGGGCCCGGGTGCCGACGGCCTCGGCCGCGCTCTGCTCGACCCCCGCGAAGTCGGCGTCGAGCAGCCAGCCGCGGCTGCCCTGCGGCAGGCCGCCCGCGGTGAAGGCGCTCTGGTCCACCATCAGCGGGCCGTAGGTGGTGAAGCCGCCGGTCTCGACCTCGTGGCCGCCGACCGGGTCGATCCGCCAGTACGGGGCGAACGGGTCGACGGCCCGGTAGACGCCGGTGACGCGGACGGTCAGCGGCGTGCCGCCGAGCCGCTCGGTGAGCCGTACGTCCGCGGGCAGCGCCTCGGCGGCCAGGCCCAGCCGGGTCAGCGCGGTCAGGGGTACCGCCACCTCCGGGGCGGCGGAGCGGGCGGGCCCGGTGGCGGCGCCCGGCCAGGCGCCGGCGACCAGGCTCACCCGGGTGCGGTCGAGGTCGGCGAGGACCGTCAGGTCGGCCTTGGCGACGGTGGGGCTCCCGACGGTGGGGCTCCCGGCGGCGGGGCTGCCGGCGGTGGGGCTGCCGGTCTCGGGGGCGCCGGCCGCTGCCTGGTCGCCGCCCGGCAGGCCGTAGGAGCGGCTGCGCAGCAGGGTGTCGGTGCGCACCGGCAGGTCGCCGAAGAGCTTCTGCCGGTAGGCGGCGAGCGCCCCCTCGTCCTGCTGCCGCTGGTCGAGGCCGTGTTCGGTGGTCACCACCACGACGGTCCGGGCATGGCCCGCCCCCTGGAGCGCCTGCCGCAGGCCCGCCCGGCCGACGCCGCCGTTGAAGGTCACCAGGGCGGTCAGCACCGCCGTGGTGATCAACACCGTCAGCAGGACGGCCGCGGCCAGCGGCAGTCGCCCACGCAGTCTGCGCACGACGAAGCCGAACATCACATTCCTCCCCCGGTCGGGTCCCCGGTCGCGGAGCCGACCCGTCCGTCGATGCGGCCGGGCGGACCTCGGCCACGGACGGACGCCCACGGGCGCACCGACGCAGTGATCACCGGCAGCAGGTCGCCGGATAGCGGACGATGCTGTCAGATTCGATCCGCGAACGGAAGGGATGTGCGCCCTTTGCGTAAGCGATGAGCGGATTCCCCGAATTGGCCGCGTCCGGGAGGTGGGAGAATCCCCGGAAAGGCCATGGACACTTCACAACTGTGGCCTTATGAAGGGCCGTTGAGCTGGGAATTCCCCTTTCCGGCACATTTCTGCCCGGCCTGTTGAACCCGTGCGGCCGGCTATCCGTTGTGCCGCTCTCCGCGGGCCGCGTTTTCGTCCCGCGAATGCGGTCCGCCGCATCCGGGTGGCGGCTCCCGGGGTGTGGGCGGCCGGGTGCCCGGCGGCTCGGGTAAGGCTTGCCTTGCTTCGCACTCCCGGCCTCCCCTAGGGTGAAGTCCTCAGAGGACCTGAAGACCTGAGGAGTTTCCGTGACCGACCTCCATGCCCTGACGCTCGCCGAACAGGCCGCGGCCGTCCGCCGCCGCACCGTCTCCCCGACCGAACTGGTCGACCACCACCTGCGCCGCATCGACGAGGTGGACGACCTGCTGGGCGCCTACCGCACGGTCGACACGGCCGGGGCCCGCCGGGCCGCCCGTGCGGCCGAGGCCCGGCTGGCCGCCGCCGGGGAGCGGGACGGCGCCGGGCTGCCGCCGCTGCTCGGCGTGCCGCTGTCGGTGAAGGACACCTGGCCGGTCGCCGGGCTGCCCTTCACCGCGGGCTCCGCGGCCTTCGACGACCGGATCGCCCCGGCGGACGCCGCCGTGGTCGGCGAGCTCCGGGCGGCCGGTGCCGTGCTGCTGGGGACCACCACCGCGGCCGAGTTCGGCTGCTCCTCCTACACCGAGACGGCGTACGCCACCGCGCGCACCCCGTACGACCCCGGCCGCGGTGCGGGCGGCTCCAGCGGCGGCGCGGCCGCCTCGGTCGCGGCCGGGCTGGCGGCGGGGGCCCTCGGCAGTGACGGCGGCGGTTCGATCCGCATCCCGGCCGCCGCCTGCGGGGTGGTCGGCCTCAAGCCCGGCCGGGGCCGGGTGACCCCGGCCCCCGGGACGGATGCCTTCGGGCTCGCCACCGCCGGCCCCCTGGCCAGGACGGTGCCGGACGCGGCCCTGCTGCTGGACGCGATGGCCGGGAGCGTCCCGGGCGACGGCAGCACCCTGCCCGTCGTGCCGGCCGACCACTTCCGCTCCTGCGCCGGACGCGAACCCGGCCCGCTGCGGATCGGGGTCCTGCCGCGGACCGACGGCTGGCACCCCGAGGCCGCACTGGCCTGCCGACGCACCGCCGACCTGCTCGCCGACCTCGGCCACCGGGTCGAGGAGGCGCCGCCGTTCGACCCGGACGAGTACGTGCCGGACTTCACCGTGCTGTGGAGCGTCCTGGCCGCCGCCGTGCCCGTCCCGCCGCAGCGGGAGGACCGGCTGCTGCCGCTGACCCGCTGGCTGCGCGCCGAGGGGGCCCGGCACAGCGGGGCCCGGCTCCACGCGGCGACGACCTCGCTGGCCGCCACCGCCCGTTCGCTCTGCCGGCGCTACGACCGCTTCGACGCGGTGCTGAGCCCGACCACGGACCGGCCGCCGCTGCCGGTCGGATCGCTGACCGACCCGGACGCCCCGGAACGGACCTACGCCCGGATGCTCGCCGCCACCCCGCGCACCCCGCTGGCGAACCTCACCGGCCTGCCGTCGATCAGCCTGCCGCTGCACTGGACGCCCGACGGACTGCCGATCGGGGTGATGCTGACCGCCCGGCTCCACCAGGAGGGCCTGCTGCTCTCCCTCGGCGCCCAGCTGGAACGGGCCCGGCCCTGGCACCACCACGCCGCCCGGCAGGCGGCCGTACTGGAGCGGGCCCGGCAGGCGTCCGGGGCGGCGCAGGCCCGTCCGGCGGCGGCGCGGCCCGAGGGGAGCACCCGGTGAAGCGCGGTCGGCTGGCCTTCCTGACCGGCACCCACATCGTCAACGACCTCTACCAGGGCGCCGTTCCCGCACTGCTGCCGTTCCTGATGTCCCACCGGCACTACAGCTACACCGCCGTCTCCGGCATCGCCCTGGCCGCGAGCGGCCTGTCCAGCGTGGTCCAGCCGCTGTTCGGCCTGCTGGTCGACCGCCGCCGGTGCACCTGGCTCATCCCGGCCGGCATCCTCACCGCCGCGGCCGGGATCACCGGCGCCGCACTCGCCGGGAGCTACCCGCTCACCTGGCTCTGCGCCGCCCTGGCCGGCCTCGGCATCGCCGCGTACCACCCGTCCGCGACCAACCAGGCCCGGGCCGCCGGCGGACAGTCCCAACGGGCGATGAGCCTCTTCTCGGTCGGCGGCACGCTGGGCGCCTCGCTGGCGCCGGCGCTGGTCACCCTCGTGGTCGGCTCCTACGGCCTCGCGGGCGGCTGGCTGCTCGCCGTCCCGGCCCTGGTGACCGCCGCGCTCTGGGCCCTGCGGGGCCGGTGGCGACGCCCCCGGGGCCGCGCTCCGGTGGCCCCGCCGGCCGCCCGGCCCGCGGCGGCGAGCACCCACCGGGACGACTGGCGGGCCTTCGGGCGCCTGGTCGCCGCGACCGTCGGCTGGTCCGTCCCCTACGTGACGGTCACCTCGATGCTCGCCCTGCACATCCAGCGCGACCTGCACGGCTCGACGGGACTCGGCGCCACCGCCCTGACCCTGCTCACCCTGGCCGGAGCGGCCGGCACCCTGCTCGGCGGGTGGCTGGGCGACCGCCACGGCCGGCTCACCCCGATCCGCACCGGGTACCTGCTGGCCGTCCCCGCCCTCGCCGCAGTGGCGTTCGCACCCTCCAGCGCGGTCGCCGTGACCGGTGCCGTGGCGTTCGGGCTGGCCATGTTCCTGCCCTTCGCCCCGCAGGTGACGCTCGCCCAGGACTACCTGCCCACCCGGCCGGGGACCGCCAGCGGGCTCACCCTCGGGCTCGCCATGTCCGTGGGCGGCCTGGCCGCACCCCTGCTCGGCCGGCTGGCCGACGCGCACGGCCTGCGCACGGCGCTCGCCCTGGTCCTCGGCGTCCTCGCCGTCGCACTCGGCTGCGCCCTGCGCCTGCGCGACCGGGTGCTGCCGGAGCCGGCACCGGGGCAACTGCCCGAGCCGGTCGGCGGAACCGTGGGCTGAGCTGGGACGGAGCGGAAGGACGGTGTCGGCAGGACGATAGGGTCATGCCATGACTGTTCGCCCGGTACGCCATCGCTCATTGGTCGAGGAGGCCGTCGCCGAGCTGCGCCGGCTGATCGGCACGGGGGAGTGGGCGGTGGGGGCGAAGCTCCCCAACGAGGTCGAGCTGAGCCGGCTGCTCGGCGTCGGCCGCACCACCTCGCGCGAGGCGGTGCGGGTGCTGATCGCCGACGGCCAACTGCACTCCCGGCAGGGCTCGGGCACCTACGTCGCGGCGGCCTCCCCGGTCTCGGAGTTCGACCGGGAGCTGCGCCGTGCGGAAGCCCACGACGTGTACGAGGTCCGTGCGGCGCTGGAGGTCGAGGCCGGCCGGCTGGCCGCCCGGCGGCGCACCGGCGAGGACGTGGCCGCGCTGCGGGCGGCGCTGGCCGCCCGTGACGCGGCCACCGACCGCGTCGCGTTCGTCGAGGCGGACCTGGAACTGCACCGCCTGGTGGTACGGGCCGCACGCAACCCGGTGCTCACCCGCCTGTTCGACTCCTTCGTCGACGCGCTGCGCCAGGCGGCCGACTTCCTGGTGTCCGACGACCGCCTGCACGGCGGTGCGGAGGAGGAGGGCATCTCCCGCGCGCACCACGCCCTGGTCGAGGCGATCGCCGCGGGTGATCCCGACGCCGCGGTCGAGGCGACCCGCGCCAACCTGGACCGCACCCTGGAGGGCTTGCGTCCCCGGGAGGCCTGAGCGGTCGGGCCGGTGCGGCGGGGCCGGCCCGGAGCCGGCCCCGGGAAGCGGCGCTGCGGCGGCGCGGTCAGAGCTGTGCGGTGATCGTCACCACCAGGGCCGCCAGGCCCACGGCGAGCCAGGCCACGTAGTCGCCCAGCAGGCCGGAGTGCAGGCGGCGCAGCGGCAGGACGACGGCGCGGTGGAGGCCGCCGGTGCCGCGCCGGGGGCGGCGGCGGACGGCGGTGGCGGCGAAGCCGACGGCGAGCAGGGCGGAGAGCACGCCGAGCCACGCACCGGCGGGCGTCCACCAGGCTTCGGGAGCCGGCGGTGCGGGGGGCGCGGCCCGTCCGAGGGCGTCGGCGAGGTAGCCGGCGCGGTCGGTGAAGGCGGCGGCGCCCGCGGCGAGCGCCCGGCCGACGCCGGGCAGCACGCCGACGGCCAGGCAGCCGGCCAGCAGCAGCCCGGGGACCAGCACCATCGGCGGGGGCAGCCGCCGGCCGGGCTCGCGGATCTCGGGCTCCTCGCCCTCGCCGGTGGTCGCGGCCACCTCGGGGTGCTCCTGCGGCGGGGCGCCGTACCCGCCGAAGACCCGCAGCGCCGCCCGCAGCACCGCACCGCCGGTGAGCGCCGACACCAGCACGAACACGGCCGGCAGCCAGGGCAGTTCGCGCCCGGCGGCCTCCTCGGCGACGGCCTTGCCGAGGCCGGTGCCGAACGGCGGCAGCCCGGCCAGGGCCAGCGCGCCCAGGACGAACAGCAGCCCGGTGGCGCGCAGTTCGCGGGCCCGGCCGTGCAGCCCGTGCTCGTCCACCGAGCCGTACCGGTCGAGCAGCACGCCGGTGAGGCCGAACAGCGCGGCCTTGGCCCCGGCGTGGCCGGCCACGTACACCGCGGTGCCGGCCAGCCCGGCCGGGGTGAGCACGGCCGCGCCGGTCAGGAACAGCCCGACGTGGCCCACGGTGGAGAAGGCGAGCAGCCGCTTCAGGTGCCGCTGCTGCCAGCACATCACGGCGCCGACCAGGGCCGTCAGCACCCCCGCGGCCAGCAGGGTGTCCCGTACGACGGTGTCCGGCAGGCCGCCCGCCCCCGCGAAGACCACCCGGTGGATCCGGGCGGCGCCGTACACCCCGAGCTCGACCATCACGCCGGACAGCAGCATGCACACCGGGCTCGGGGCGACGGCGTGGGCGTCCGGCAGCCAGAAGTGGAACGGCGCCGCGGCGGCCTTGACCAGCGGGCCGGCCAGGACCAGGACGAAGGCGAGGACCAGCAGGGCGTCCGGGCCGCGTCCGGGGGAGGCGAGGCGGTCGAGTTCGGCGCCGATCCGGGCCAGCCCGAGCTCGCCGGTGCGGGCGTAGAGCAGGCCGATGCCGAGCAGGGAGAGGTAGGCGGCGGCCGAGTTGACCACGCCGAAGGCCATCGCGCCGTGCAGCGGGCGCGGGTCCTCGATCCGGTAGCCGGTCAGCGCGTAGGCGACGGCGCCCATCAGCTCGAAGAAGACGAAGGCGTCGAAGAGGTCGCCGGTGAGCGCGAAGCCGCACATCCCGGCCTCGAAGAGCAGCAGCAGGGCGGGGAAGAGCCCGCCGTGTTCGCCGGAGGGCTCGTCGAAGTACCGCCAGGCGTAGCAGAGCACGCCGAGCACGAGGACGGCGGCGAGCAGCGCGAGGCCGCTGCCGAGGCGGTCGGCGACCAGCACGATGCCCACGCCGCTGCCCGGCGTCCAGCCGCCCAGCCAGGAGACCGCCCGGCCGTCCGGGCCCGTCCGCGTCCACAGCAGGGCGAGGAAAAGAACCTCGGCGGCGGCGAGGGCGGTGGCGAGCGCGTCCCGGCCGGGCCGGGGCAGCCACCGGCCCGCGACGGCGGTGGCCGCCGCGCCCAAGAGGGGGACGGCGACGGCCAGCGGCAGCAGGTCGGAGGCGGGGAGCACCGGTCGTCAGCCCCGCAGCCCGGTGAGTTCCTCCGGGTCCACCGTGCCGTGGCGCTTGCGCAGCTGGATCACCAGGGAGAGGAGCAGCGCGGTGACGGTCGCGCCGACCACGATGTCGGTGAGCGTCAGCGCCTGGACGACCGGGTCCACCACCGGGGCGTCGGTCGGCAGGTCGGAGAAGACGGGGGCGGTGGCGTCGCGGCGGTAGCCGACCGCGAGCAGCAGCACGTAGGTGGAGGACTGGGCGACGGCCAGGCAGCCGACCGCCTGAACGAGGTTGCGGCTGGTCACCAGGCCGTAGAGGCCGGAGAGCAGGATCCACCCGGCGACCAGGTAGGGGAACACGCTCATGCCCGCTCCCCCCGGGGGACGACCTCGACGGCCTGGTCCAGGAAGTGGGCGAGCAGCACCACCACGCCGGAGGCGACCTCCACCCCGACGGCGGCGTTGACGACGGCCACCAGCCCGCTGGAGGAGAGCTGGTTGAAGGTGCCGAGCGGCAGGGTGTTGGCGAGGTAGCCGGCGCCCTGGACGAGGCCGACCAGGCCGAGCGCGGCGAAGGCGCCGGCGGCCAGCGCGTCCGCGACGTCCAGGGCGGCGAGGGGGCGGACGCGTTTGAGCACCCGGTAGTCGGCCGCGACGTACGCCAGGTGCAGGGCGGTGGCCAGGGCGACCCCGCCCTGGAAGCCGCCGCCGGGGCTCAGCGCGCCGTGCGCCACCAGGTACCCGCCGGTCAGGGCGGCGACGGGCAGCAGCGCGGCGCCGAACAGCCGGGTGGTGGGCAGGGCGGGTTCGGCGGCGGCCCGGCGCTTGCGCTCGTCCCGGGCCAGCCGCAGCAGGATGCCCGCGCCGAGCACCGAGCCGAACAGGATGGACTCCTCGCCGAGGGTGTCGAAGGCCCGCTGGTCGAAGTTGACGGAGGAGACGATGTTGGCCGTGCGCCGCTCCAGCCCGGCGGCCACCGCGCGCTCGCCGTACGGGTGGTGGGGGCCGCCGAAGCCCGGGAGCTCGCCGGCGGCGGCGATCAGGGCGGCGGCCAGCACCGAGGCGGCGAGGAGGAAGAGCCCGAGGCGGGTGGGGCGGCTCACTCGGGGCGGTCCGGGCGGTGTTCGTCGGTGTGCTCCTCGCGGCGCACCCGGCGGACGGTCAGCAGGATCAGCAGCGGGGTGATGGCACTGCCGACACCGAGCTGGGAGAGCGCGACGTCGGGGGCCTGGAGCACGGTGAAGAGCAGGGCGAGGCTCAGTCCCAGCAGGGCGAGGACGACGGCCTGCCGGGCCGGATCGCGGGTGAGCGCGGCCGCGGTGGCGGTGGCGGCGGTGAGCAGCAGGGCGGTCACGACCAGGGCGTCGGTCATCGGCGGGCCTCCGAGCGGCGGGTGGCCCGGGCCACGGCCATGGTGGTGACGGTGCCGCCGGCGGCCACCAGCAGGCCGATCACCAGCAGCTTGACCGCCGCCCGGCCGGGCCCGGTGTCCACGGCGAGGGCGAGCGCGACCAGCGGGGCGCCGATCACGGCGGCGGGGGAGAGGGCGTGCAGGCGCAGGTAGCGGCCGGGCAGCGCGACGAGCGCGACGGCGGAGAGCAGCAGCGCGGCGGTGCCCGCCCAGAGCAGCACCAGCGCCACGGCGTGCCGGCCCATCAGCGCTCCTCGCCGGCGAGGAAGCGGGTGAACACCAGTGTCCCGGCGGGCGCCAGCACGGCCAAGTCGAGGGCGAGGTCGGTGTAGGACGGGCGGCCGAAGCCCTGGGCGAGCAGCAGCAGGACGACGGAGGTGGCCACGGCGGCGAGGTTCAGCCCGGCCAGCCGCCGCTGCGTGCGGCCGGACAGCCCGAGCAGCAGGCACGGGGCGAGGGCGCCGACGGCGAGGACGGCCGCGGCCAGCAGCCAGGCGTTCACTCCGCCCCCTGCGCCAACGCCCGCTCCAGGGAGGAGACTTCACGGCCCAGCGTGTGCACCAGTAGGGTCTGGCCGTCGACGTCCACGACGTAGGCGCCGGGGGTCGAGGACAGCAGGGCGGCCGCCCAGGCCGGGCCGGTGCCGGGCGCGAGCCGTACGGCGCGGAAGCCGGATCGGCGGTGGGCGGGGGAGAACACGGCGCGTGCCAGCCGGCCGGTGTCGGCCAGCAGCGTGCCCGGGAAGGCCCGCAGGGCCGGGGCGAGACGGGCGGCGCCGCCCGGGGCGGCGCCGGAGGCGCGCCGGACGGCCACCGCGCCGAGCGCCCCGAGGACGGCGACGGCGGCGCCCACGGCGGTTTCGAGGGGGGTCACCGAGCTGATGAACACGAGGTTCAGCAGGAGGAGCAGCCCCCACCACATCAGGAGTTCGGCCGCCGTCCGCATCTCGCTCCCCTGTCCCCGCCTCGGTACCGCGCCGCGGCTGCGGCGAGCGGCCCAGGTCTACCGTCCGGGCGGGGGCGGCGTCCCGCGCGCAACGCCGTTGCGCGCGGGATCGCCGTGGGGGACCACCCGTTCGCCCGAGTGCGGCGACGGAACCTGTGATGATCGGTCCGGGGCCGCTCAGTCGGGTGGCTCGTGCGGTTCCGGTTCGTGGGCCGGCTCGCTGTCCTGGGTGGCCCCCTCCTCGGGCTTCTGGTCGGACGGCGGAGGCGGTGAGCCCTCGCCGGTCATCCGGGACTCCGGTGTCTCGACCGGCACCGGGGGGTCCTTCGGGACGGGCTGGTCCTGGTCGGTCATCCCGTTCAGTCCTTTCCGGCGTCCTTGACCTTCTCGGCGGCCTGCTTCAGGTCGCTCTTGAGCTGCTTGCCCCGGCCTTCGGCCTCGACCCCGCGGTCGCCGGACGCCCGTCCGACGGCCTCCTTGGCCTTGCCCTGAGCCTTCTCGGCGGCGTTGCGCAGCTTGTCCTGGGCACTCATGGGGTGACTCCTCTCGGTCTGGGCGTTTCGTGTGCTGTGCCTCGTCTGCCCCGGTCCGGGCGTTCCATGCCGGATCGGGACGGTCGGGCGGGTGGCGGCGGGCCCCGCTCAGGGCGTGCGGCCGGCCGGGTCGGCCCCGCCGGAGCCCGAGGGGCGGGAGTCGGGGCCGGGGCCGTCCGGCGGCGGCTCGGAGCACTGGTCGTCGTGCCGGTGCAGGTGCCGGACGGGGATCAGCAGCCAGCAGGAGACGAACCAGAGCATCACCGCCGCGGTGATCCCGGCCGCTGCCGCCGCCGAGCCCGTTGCCGTGCGCAGCAGGAGCAGCAGGGCGGAGCCGATGGTCAGCGCGAGGAGCATCAGCCCGACGGCCACCAGTCTGGCGGCCGCGTCCACCAGTTCGGGCTTCAGCCGGTGGCCGGCGAAGACCCGGTGGTAGGCCACCGGCGCCGCAAGCGCTCCGGTCGCCAGCGCTCCGAGGACGACCGTGGTCACGTACAGTCCCCGGTCGAAGCCGCCGAGCTGGGCGAAGCGCGGCATGAAGACGATGCTCAGCAGGAACCCGAAGAGGACCTGCGAGCCGGTCTGGGCCACCCGCACCTCCTGGAGCAGGTCGGTCCAGCGCCGGTCCGCCCGCTCGTCGGGGGACTCCCGCCGTCCCGTCCGGGGGTGGGGCGCGCCGGCCCCGCTTCCGGTGTCCGGTGCCGCCACGGTGACCGCCTCGCCTCCTGTTCCTCGACCGCTCCGGCCGGTCATGACCGGCCGGAGCGGGTGGCGCCGGGGTGGCTCAGCGGCCGAGCGCGTGGGCCAGCTCGCTCTTGTTCATCGTGGAGCGGCCCTTGATGTTGCGCTGCTTGGCCTCGTTGTACAGCTGGTCGTACGTCGGGCCCTGCGCGCCCCGGTGCGAGCGCTGCCCGCCACGCCGTCCCGAGGAGATGTCGTGGGTGGAGCTCCGGCTGGCGGTCTTCGACTCGCCGTGCCGGGCCCTCTCCTTGTTGACCGTCCGGGCGGCGATCTCCTCGGCCCGCTTCTTGTTCTCGCCCCGGTCGAGCGCGCTCTCCTTGATGTGCTCGTACTGGCGCTCCCGCTTGGGGCTGGATCCGCGAGGCATGCCCGTTCCTCTCGTCCGTGGTCGATACGTGGGCGCGGGTACCCGGCCGGGCGGCGGGAAAACGGGGGAGCCGTACGGATTCCGGCGGTGAGCGCCCGCACGGCTCGGCCCCCGTCGGTGCAGCGGGCGCGTCGGTGCAGCGGGCGCGTCGGGAAAGCGGGCGCGTCGGCTCAGCGGGCGCCGAGGAGGTGCTCCAGGGCGAGCTGGTCCAGCTGCTCGAAGGCCATGCCGCGCCGGGCGGCGGCGTCGACGTCGAACTCCTCGAAGGCGGAGCGGTCCGCGAGCAGCCCGGCCAGGCCGTCCCCGGCCGTGGGCAGCGCCAGCTCGGGCAGCCGGGAGGCGGCGAGCGCCGCGCGCACCTGCGGGTCGGCCCGGAAGGCGCGGGAACGCTCGGCCAGCAGCAGGTAGTTGCGCATGCAGCCGGCCGCCGAGGCCCAGACGCCGTCGAGGTCCTCGGTGCGCGGCGGCTTGAAGTCGAAGTGCCGCGGGCCGTCGTAGCCGGCCGACTCCAGCAGATCCACCAGCCAGAACGCCTGCCGGAGGTCCCCCGCGCCGAAGCGCAGGTCCTGGTCGTACTTGATGCCGGACTGGCCGTTGAGGTCGATGTGGAACAGCTTGCCGTGCCACAGCGCCTGGGCGATGCCGTGCGGGAAGTTGAGCCCGGCCATCTGCTCGTGGCCGACCTCCGGGTTGAGGCCGACCCGCTCGGGGCGCTCCAGCGCGTTGATGAACGCCAGCGCGTGGCCGACGGTGGGCAGCAGGATGTCGCCGCGCGGTTCGTTGGGCTTGGGCTCGATCGCGAAGCGCAGGTCGTAGCCCTGCTGGTCGACGTACTCGCCGAGCAGGTCGAAGGCCTCCTTCAGCCGGTCCAGCGCGGTGCGCACGTCCTTGGCCGCGCCCGACTCGGCGCCCTCGCGCCCGCCCCAGGCGACGTAGACGGAGGCGCCGAGCTCGGCGGCGAGGTCGATGTTGCGGATGGTCTTGCGCAGCGCGTAGCGGCGCACGTCGCGGTCGTTGGCGGTGAAGGCGCCGTCCTTGAACACCGGGTGGGTGAACAGGTTGGTGGTCGCCATCGGGACCTTCAGCCCGGCGGCGTCCAGCGCGGCGCGGAAGCGCTGGACGGTCTGCTCGCGGGTGGCCTCGCCCGCGCCGGAGGGGATCAGGTCGTCGTCGTGGAAGGTGACGCCGTAGGCGCCGAGCTCGGCCAGCCGGCGCACCGTCTCGACCGGGTCGAGGGCGGGGCGGGTCGCGTCGCCGAACGGGTCGCGACCCTGCCAACCGACGGTCCACAGACCGAAGGTGAACTTGTGGGCGGGGGTGGGGGTGAGGGTGTCGCTGGGCATGGAGCGGCTCCGGAACAGTGCGGAGGGGGTGTTTGTCAGGGCTCTCAACAAATTAGTATGCCGGGACCTGAGAAGGAACCCCTCCGGAGGAACGCATGGCTGAGCAGCGTGTCGTGATCGGCTTCGACAGCTCGACGCAGTCCACCAAGGCCCTCGCCGTCGACCTCGACACCGGCGCCGTCCTGGGCCGGGGCCGCGCCCCGCACACCGTCAGCACGGGCGCCGGCCGCGAGAGCGACCCGGAGCAGTGGTGGGAGGCGCTCGGCCTGGCCGCCGCGGCCACGGGCTGGGCGCAGCGCGCGGCCGCCGTCTCGGTCGCCGGCCAGCAGCACGGCCTGGTCACCCTCGACGCGGCCGGCGCGCCGGTCCGTCCGGCGCTGCTGTGGAACGACGTCCGGTCCGCGCCCCAGGCCGCCCAGCTGCGGGCCGCGATCGGCCCCGCGGAACTCGCCCGCCGCACCGGCAGCGTCCCCACCGCCGCGTTTACCGCCCCCACCTGGGCCTGGCTGCGCACCCACGAGCCCGCCGCGGCCGAGCGCACCGCCGCCGTCCGCCTGCCGCACGACTTCCTCACCGAGCGGCTGACCGGGCAGGCGGTGACCGACCGCGGCGACGCGTCGGGGACGGGCTGGTGGGGCCCGGACGGCTACGACGCGGACCTCCTCGACCGCATCGGCCTCGACCCGGCCCTGCTGCCGAAGGTCCTCGCCCCGGGCGAGCGGGCCGGCACGGTCCGCCCGGGCACGGCGCTGCGCGAGGGGGTGCCGGTGGCGGCCGGCACCGGCGACAACATGGCCGCCGCCCTCGGGCTCGGCCTGCTCCCCGGGCAGCCGGTGCTCAGCCTCGGCACCTCCGGCACCGTCTACGCCGTCGGCCCCACCAGGCCGGCCGACCCGACCGGCACCGTCGCGGGCTTCGCCGACGCCCTCGGCGGCTGGCTGCCGCTGGCCTGCACGCTCAACTGCACCCTCGCCGTCGACCGCTTCGCCGCCCTGCTCGGACGCGGGCGCGAGGAGGTCGAGGACGGCGGCACCGCGGTGGTGCTGCCCTACTTGGACGGCGAGCGCACACCGGACCTCCCGGGCGCCTCCGGCCTCGTCCACGGGCTGCGCCACGACACCACCCCGGGGCAGCTGCTCCAGGCCGCCTACGACGGCGCCGCCCACGCCCTGCTCGCCGCCCTGGACGGCGTGCTGCGCGCCGCCGGCGCGGACCCGGCCGACGACGCGCCGCTGCTGCTGATCGGCGGCGGCGCCCGCGGCCGGGCCTGGCAGCGGACCGTGCTGCGGCTGTCCGGCCGGGCGGTCCAGGTGCCCGAGGTGCGGGAGCCGGTCGCGCTCGGCGCCGCCGCCCAGGCCGCCGCGCTGCTCACCGGCGAGCCGGCCGACGCGGTGGCCCGCCGCTGGCGCACGGCCCGCGGCCCGGTGCTGGAGCCGGTGCGCAGGGACGAGGAGGCGCTGGCGCGGATCGGCGGTACCCTGCGTCGGGCCGGGGCCTTGCAGGGCGCTCCGGCCGAGGACCGGTAGGAGGAGCGGCGCGTGACGGTGGTCGGCAGGACGGGCGGGAGCGCTGCGCTCGGGCCCGCGTCGCAACAGGACATGCGCCGGCAGAACCTCGCGGTGGTCCTCGGCGCGGTCGCCGCGCACAGCCCGCTCTCCCGCGCGGACGTCGCCGGGCGCGTCGGGCTGACCAGGGCGGCCGTCTCCTCGCTGGTCGACGAGCTGATCGGGCGCGGTGCGCTCACCGAGGCGGCGGCCACCGCCAGCGGACGCCCCGGCCGGCCCGGACGGGCGCTGGCCGTGAGCGGCCGGGGCCCGGCGGGCCTGGGCCTGGAGATCGGCGCCGGCCACCTCGGCGCGTGCGTGGTGGACCTGCGGGGCGAGCCGCGGGTGTGGCGCCGGGTGGAGCGCGCCACCGCGGGCCGGCCGGCCGAGGACGTCCTGGCGGAGGCCGCCGCCCTGGCCGCCGAGGCGCAGGAGGAGGCCGCCGCCGAGGGGCTGCGCGTCGACGGCCGGATCCTGGCCGTGCCCGGGGTGGTGCCGAACGAGCCCGGCGGACTGGTCGAGCGCGCGCCCAACCTCGGCTGGTCTCGGGTCCGGATCGCCGACCACTGGCCGGACGCGGACACCCTGCCCGAACCGGAGAACGAGGCCAACCTCGGTGCGCTGGCCGAGTACTGGAGCGCCGAACGGTCCGTCGAGACCTTCGTGCACGTCTCCGCCGCGGCGGGGATCGGGGCCGCCCTGGTCATCGGCGGTCGGTTGTTCCGCGGTGCCCGGGGCTTCGCCGGCGAACTCGGCCACCTCCCCGTCCACCCGGACGGCCCTGTGTGCGCCTGCGGTGCCCGCGGCTGCCTGGAGCAGTACGCCGGCGAGGCGGCCGTGCTGCGCGCGGCCGGTCTCGCGCAGTACGGCGGGGGCGACGCGGTCGCGCTGCTGGCCGAACGCGCGGGCGCCGGGCACCCGCCGACGCTCGCGGCGCTGGACCGCGCCGGGCGAGCCCTGGGGCTCGCCCTCACCGCCGCCGTCGACCTCGTCGACCCGGAGGGCCTCGTCCTCGGCGGCGCCTACGCCGACCTCGCCGACTGGCTGCTGCCGTCCGTGCGCGCGGAGTTGGCCGCCCGGGTGACGGTCCGCCCCTGGGCGCCGCAGGCGCTGCGCCCGTCCGCGCTCGGCCGGCGCGGGCCGCTGCTGGGTGCGGCGCTGACGACGGTCCGCCGGATCATGGCGGACCCGACGCTGCTGCCGGCCGGCTGACCGGGCCCTGAGCGTGCGGCCGGCCCCGGGCCGGCGTCCCGTGCTGGGCCCGCGGCCGGTCCCGGGCCCGCGTGCTCGTGCTGGGCCCGCGGCCGGTCCCGGGCCCGTGACACGGGGCGCGCGGGGGTGCCGCGTGCCCCGTGTGGCGGCTCACCCGGGGGTGTCAGTGCTGGTCGGCGCCGCCGGCCAGCGCGGGGGAGGCCACCGTGATGTCGGAGCTGCCGCTGCTCTGGTAGCCCTCGGTGGCCAGGATCTCGTAGTTCATGGTGCCGAGGTTCATCCCGGACCGGGACCACGCGTCGAAGTGGTTCCCGACGGTGATGGTTCCGCCGGTCCGCTTGGCCTGACGGACGCTCCAGTACTGGTTGAAGGTCTTGATCCCCTCGATCGAGGGGGCGTTGTAGCGCGTCGTCTCGTAGATGTCGTAGACGCCGCCGTCGCTGGTGACGGTGCCCTTGTAGGTGCCCGTGGGCTTGTAGGAGCCGTAGTTGTCGACGACGTAGTACTCGACCAGCGGGTTGGTGCTCCAGCCGTAGAGCGCCAGGTAGGCGTTGCCGTTGGTGCTCCACGTGCCCGAGTAGGTCACCGGGTTGCGCGAGCCCCTGCTCCAGCCCTTGCCGGCGACGAAGTTGCCGGCGTTGGTCCAGGAGGTGCCGTAGTGACCGCCGCCGTTCAGCGACATGGAGACGGCGCCGCTGCCCTCGGTCCAGAAGGAGAAGAAGTAGCCGCCGTCGGTGCCGGTCTGGTTCGTGGTCACGGTCGCGGCGTCGGCGGTGCCGGGCAGCAGCAGGACGGCCGCGAGGGCCGGCACGAGGAGGGGCGTCCTGCCGACAGTCCGCCGCAGGCGGCCGGTCTCGCGGCTCTTGGGGTGGGGAGATGTCACGGGGGTCTCCGTCCTGACGGTGCGTGGGGGTGTGGGGTACGGCCCTGCGCCGCCGGTGGCCGCGAGCGGATGGGTGGCGGGGGCGACGCCGTGGCGCGGCGCAGGGGGACGCCGACGGGCCGTCGCCTCCGCTCCTTCCGGGGCGGGTCGGCGACCGGTGGCCCTGGCCCGGGTCCGGACCGGGGGCCGCGTACGTGTCGACGCCCCGACAGTGTTGGTTCGGCCGCATCCGGCTGTCAACGCTTTCGGCAGTGGTGGCGAAACTGTCGGCCGCTCCCGGATCGGTCCGGTCCGGGGAAAGCCCTGGTCATGGGCTCAGGGGAGGGGCCGGCGCGCGGGGAGGCCGCCGTTTCCCGGCGGGTCGGCGGTAAGTTACACGGGGCTGGATCATTCGAAACTTTCGGTGTACCGGCGCCCTTGCCCCGGCGCCCTTGCCCCGGCGCGCTTGCCCCGGCGCGCTTGGCCCCGCGCCCGTGCCCCCGGCGCCTCAGCCCGACGCCCGGACGACCAGGCGGGTCGGCAGCACCACCGAGTCGCCGGGCCCGGGGCGGCGCAGCAGCAACTCCAGGGCGCGGGTGCCCAGTTCCTCCACCGGCTGGCGGACCGTGGTCAGGCCGGGGCGGCAGCGCGCCGCGACGGGCGCGTCGTCGAAGCCGATCAGGGCCACGTCCTCGGGCACCCGCAGGCCGTGCCGCCGCAGGGTCCGCAGAGCGCCCGCGGCCATCTGGTCGGAGGCGGCGAACACCGCGTCCAGCTCCGGCCGTTGGTCCAGCAGCCACTGCATCGCGTGCTCGCCGGAGGCACTGCTGAAGTCGCCGTACGCCACGGCGGGCCGGACGGCGGGCGCGGCCGCCGCCGCCTGCTGGTAGCCGGCCAGCCGGTCCGCTCCGGCCGCGGTGTCCGGCGGCCCGGCGATGGTGGCCACCGAACGGTGGCCGGACGCGCACAGGCGCCGCACGGCCTCCCTGGCACCGCCCAGGTTGTCGGCGTCCACGAAGGCCACCGTGCCCGCCTCCGGCGGCCGGCCCAGGGACACCACGGGGACCCTGGCCGCGTGCAGCAGCCGGACGAGCGCGGTGTCCCCCCAGGGGCCGACCAGCAGCACGCCGTCGACGTGGCCGCCGCAGAGGTAGCGCACCAGCGGGGGCCGGCGGGAGCGCCGGGGCACCGTGAAGACGGCCAGCTCCCGCTCCGCGCCCGGCAGGGAGCGCCGCAGCCCGGCCAGCAGCCGCACCGGGAAGGCGTCCGTGTGGTACTGCAGCGGATCGGCGAAGACGACGACGGCGACCACGCCGGTCACCCGGGTGCTGGGTGCCCGGCGGCGGACGTACGCCAGCTCGCTCGCCGCCCGTTCGACCCGGGCCGCCACGTCGGTGGAGACCCGGGCGGAACGGTTCAGCACCCGGGAGGCGGTCGCGATGGAGACCCCGGCCCGACGGGCGACCTCGGCCAGTGTCGGAGCGGGGGTGCCGCCGCTGGGGAAGGGCAGGGACATGGGGGCCGTCCTGGATCGGTCCTCGACACGGGAACCCCGAACCCGTAGCGCACCGGCCACCCCACCGCTGCCAGCTTCGTCGGCCGGGCAGCCGGCGTCAAGGGATCCGACGCGCTCAGCCCGCCAGGTCGGGCAGCGCGCCCCGGCGGATCACCTCCGCGTACCAGCGGGCGCTGTCCTTGGCGGTCCGCGCCTGGGTGGCGTAGTCCACGTAGTACAGGCCGAACCGCTTGGCGTAGCCGTACGCCCACTCGAAGTTGTCCATCAGCGACCAGAGGAAGTACCCCCGCACGTCCGCGCCGGCGGCGATCGCCCGGCGGACGGCGGCGAGGTGGCCGTGCAGGTAGTCGATGCGCAGCGGGTCGTGCACCGCGCCCTGGGGCGTCGGCCGGTCCTCGAAGGAGGCGCCGTTCTCGGTGACGATCAGCGGCAGCCCGGGGTGTTCGCGGTGCAGCCGCAGCAGCAGGTCGCTCAGACCGCTCGGGTCGATGGGCCAGCCCATGCCGGTGCGCGGGCCCGGCGGGCGGTGGAAGAGCACGTCGGCGCAGCCGGCGAAGGGGGACTGGGCGCCCTCGCCGTGGCCGGCCTCGCTCGCGGCGCCCGGGTCCGCTCCCTCCGGCAGGGCCGAGACCACGGTGGGGGAGTAGTAGTTGACGCCGAGCAGGTCGATCGGCCGGCCGATCACGGAGAGGTCGCCGTCGTGGACCAGCGCCGGCCAGTCGACGAGGTGCTCCGTGTCGGCGAGCAGGTCGTCGGGGTAGCCGCCGTCCAGCATCGGCCCGGTGAACACCCGGTTGCCCACCGCGTCGATCCGGCGGGCGGCCTCGCGGTCGGCGGCGGAGCCGGTGAGCGGCCGTACCTCGTGCAGGTTGAGCGAGACGGTGATCCGCGCGTCCCGGGGCAACGCCGTGCGCAGGGCCTCGACGGCGAGGCCGTGGCCGAGGTTGAGGTGGTGGGCCGCGCGCAGGGCGTCCGTCCAGTCGGCCCGGCCCGGCGCGTGCACCCCGGAACCGTAGCCGAGGAAGGCGGAGCACCAGGGCTCGTTGAGGGTGGTCCACAGGCCCACCCGGTCGCCGAGCGCCTGCGCCACCAGGGCGGCGTAGTCCGCGAACCGCTCGGCGGTGTCCCGGGCGGGCCAGCCGCCGAGGTCCTCCAACTCCTGCGGAAGGTCCCAGTGGTAGAGCGTCACCGCGGGCTGGATGCCGTGCTCCAGCAGCTCGTCGACCAGGCGCCGGTAGAAGTCCAGGCCGGGGCCGGCGGCGGGCCCGCGCCCGGTCGGCTGCACCCGGGGCCAGGACACCGAGAACCGGTAGGCGCCCAGGCCCAGTTCGCTCATCAGCCGGACGTCCTGCCGGTAGCGGTCGTAGTGCTCGGTGGCGCGGTCGCCGGTGTCTCCGCCGGCCGTGCGCCCCGGGGTGCGGCTGAAGGTGTCCCAGATCGAGGGGGTGCGCCCTCCGACGTCGACGGCCCCCTCGATCTGGTACGCCGCCGTCGCGGCTCCCCAGAGGAAGCCGGCGGGGAAGGCGGAAGTGGCGGTGTCGGCCGGGGACGACCCGGTCCGGGTGGAGGTCATGGCTGGCTTCTCCGATTCTGTGCTGTTGGTTGACGGTACGTCAGTTCTTGACGGCGCCGGCCGTGATGCCGCCGACGACCTGCTTGCCCAGCAGGGCGAACACCAGCAGCAGCGGTGCCGTCCCGATCAGCGAGCCGGTGAGGATGACGGCCTGGTCGGAGTCGTACGAGCCGCCGCCGAGGCCGGCCAGCGCGACCTGGACGGTGGGGTTGCTCTGGCTCAGCGCGATCATCGGCCAGAAGAAGTCGTTCCAGGACTGCACGAAGACCAGCATGCCGAGCACGGCCATCCCGGGCCGGGCGATCGGCAGCACCACGCTCCACAGGATGCGCAGGCTGCTCGCGCCGTCCACCCGGGCCGCCTCGACCAGTTCGATCGGCAGTGCCTCGGACAGGAACTGGCGCATGAAGAACACCCCGAAGGCGGCCACCAGGTTGGGCAGGATCACCGACTGGAGCTGGTCGGTCCAGTGCAGGTCCGCCATGATCTGGTACAGCGGGATGACGCTCAGCTGGGCGGGCACGGTCATCGTCGCCACCACCAGGCTGAGCAGGGCGTTGCGGCCGCGGAAGGGCAGCTTGGCGAAGGCGAACCCGGCGAGCGTGGCGAACAGCACCGTACTGGCGGTCACGCAGCTCGCCACCACCACCGAGTTGAGCAGCGCCCGGCCCATGTGGACCTGGTTCCAGGCGATGTCGAGGTTGTGCCACAGGTTCCCGCCGGGCAGCAGGGGCGGCGGGGTCTGCGCGATCCGGCCGCCGGAGGTCGAGGCGCCGACCAGCGTCCAGTACAGCGGGAAGAGGGACAGGACGGCGGTGAGGACCAGCACCGCGTACGTGAACGGTCCGGCTCCGGTGAGCCCCCGGGCTCCGGCGCGGCGTCCGAGTCTGACGGCCATCGGTGCTCAACCCCCGTTCCGGGCGCGGCGGATGCGGACCAGGGCGAGGTTGAGCGCGCCGATGGCCAGCAGGATCAGCAGCATCGTCCAGGCCACGGCGGCGGCCCGGCCGAGGTGGAAGGCGTACCAGCCCTGGTCGTACAGGTACAGCCCGAGGGTCTGGTACTGGTGGGCCGAGCCGCCGCTGTGGCCGGTCGCCCCGCCGCCGAACAGCAGGGGCTCGCCGAAGAGCTGGGTGGCGCCGATGCCGGAGACCACGACGGTGAACAGGATGGTGGGCCGGATCGACGGCACCGTGACGTGCCGGAACTGCTGCCAGCGGCCGGCGCCGTCGAGAGCCGCCGCCTCGTACAGGTCGTGCGGGACGGCCTGCATGGCGGCGAGGTAGATCAGGGCGTTGTAGCCCGTCCAGCGCCAGGTGACGATGACGGAGACGGCGATCTGGGAGCTCCAGGTGCCGCCCTCCCAGTCGACGTGGCCCAGGCCCAGCTGCCCCAGCAGCCAGTTGATCATCCCGTAGTCCCGCCCGAACAGCAGCGTGAAGACCAGTGTCGCCGCGGCGATCGAGGTCGCGTAGGGCGCGAGCATCGCGATCCGGAAGAACGCCCGGCCGCGCAGGCGGTAGTTGAGCAGGTGCGCCAGGCCGAGGGCCATCATCAGCTGCGGCACGGTGGAGAGCACGCCGATGGTCAGGGTGTTGCGCAGTGCGTTGCGGAACAGGTCGTCGTGGAACAGCCGGGTGTAGTTGTCGAGCCCGCGCCACTGCATCTGGTCCGAGGTCTGGAGGTCGACGCTGTGCAGCGACACCCAGCCGGTGTAGAGGAGCGGGAACAGGCCGAACGCCAGGAAGCAGAGGAAGAAGGGCGCGACGTACAGGTACGGGGAGGCCTTCACGTCCCACCGGTAGAGCCGGGAGCGCCAGGTGCGCGGTGGGGGAGCGGGGCGGGGCGGGGCGGTGGCCGGGGCGGCCTGGTCGAGCATGCTGGTGGACCTCTCTGGGGAACGGGGCCGTCCGGGCCCGGCCCGGCGGGGCCGGGGCGGACGGCCGGGGCCGACCGTCAGCCGCTGACCTTGTCGTCGATCTCCTTGACCGCGTTGCTCCACGCCTTGGCGGCGTCGCTCTGGTGCTGCTCGATGCTGAGCAGGGCGCCGTTGGTGAGGGTGTCCTTGACCAGGCCGTCCCACTCGCCGATCACGGTCGGCTGGATGGACTGCGCGGTGGCGGCGTAGATCTGGCCGGTGGGGGTGTCACCGAAGAAGTCGAGCTTGGCGTTCTGCACCTGCGGCTGGTTCAGCGCCTTGAGGTTGGAGGGCAGGTTGCCGACCTTGGCGAAGACCTTCGCCTGCTGCTCGGGCGCGGTGAGCCAGGCGGCGAGGGCCGAGGCCTCCTTCTGGTGCTTGCCGGCCTTCGGCACGGTGAGGAAGGAGCCGCCCCAGGAGCCGGCGGCCGGGGCGGTGGCGATGTCCCACTTGCCCTTGTTGGCGCTGCCGGACTTGTCGGCGACGATGGCCGTCATCCAGGACGGGCAGGCGACCGTCGCGAAGCCGGAGTTGGCGAACGCCTGGTTCCAGGGGGTGTCGAACTGCTTGAGGCCGGCGCTGATCCCGGCCTGGATCGCCCCGGTGGACAGCTCCCAGGCGGTCCTGACGCCGGCGCTGTTCTTGTAGTCCAGCTTGCCGCTGCTGTCGTCGTACTGGATGGGGCTGGAGGAGACCACGGCGTTGAACAGGCCGCCGGCGGAGTCGATGAAGAAGGTCCCGGCGGGCGCCTTGGCCTGGTACTGCCTGCCGGTCTCGACGAACTTCGACCAGTCGCCCTGCCAGAGCTTGGCCACCTGCTCGCGCTCGGTGGGCAGCCCGGCCTGCTGGAACAGGTCCTTGCGGTAGCAGATCGCCATCGGGCCGACGTCGGTGCCCAGGCCGATGGTGCGCCCGTCCGGGGCGGTGGCCTGCTGAGACTTCCACGGCAGGAAGTCGGCCTTGGTGACGCCGTCCGCCGTGCCGAGGTCGACGAACTTGGCCGCCTGCTTCTTCACCACCTGGGCGATCCGGCCGACCTCGACCGCCTGGATGTCGTCGAGGCCGCTGCCGGAGGCGAGGTGGGTCTGCAGGGCGGGGTAGTAGTCGGTCTCCTGCTGGACGCTGTGCTCCACGATGGTGACGCCGGGGTGCGCCTGCATGTACTCGTCGTAGAGCCCGGCCTCCTTGTAGCCGAAGGTGCCGTAGTCGCCGACGGTGAGGGTGATGCTGCCGCCGGAGGCCGCGGCGCCGGTCGAGCCGCCGCCGGAGGAGCAGCCGGCGACGAGCAGTGCGCACAGGGCCGCGGTCGCGGTGCTCAGCAACCGAGTGCCCGCCCGGCGGCGGGCGGGGGGTGCGGAGGGCAGGCTGGCGGCTCTGGTGCCGGGGGCGGTGCGGGTGTTCCGCATGGCGGATCTCCTTGTCCGGGGGTGGTCCGTGGCTGCGGCGCGCGCGAGGGGCGGCCGGGGGTGTGCGGAGCTGGGTGGAGCTACGTGGAGCCGGGTGGAGCCGGGTGGAGCCGGGTGGAACGCCGAGTGGGAGCGCTCCCACTGGATGTGGGAAGATTGCTTCGCCGCGCGGGGAGTGTCAAGGGCGTGCCTCGGCTCCGTTACCGGACCGTGTCGTCCGCCGCTTCCCGGCGCGGCTGCCGCCGTCACCGCCGTCCGCCGTCCGCCGGGAGAAGGATCATGAGCAGAGCCGAGCCGCCGCCCGCCGCCCGCCCCACCCTGGAGGCGGTGGCGGCGCGGGCCGGAGTGGGCCGGGGTACGGTCTCCCGGGTCGTCAACGGCTCGCCCAAGGTCAGCGCGAAGGCCCGCGCGGCGGTCGAGCAGGCCATCGCGGAGCTCGGCTACGTCCCCAACCAGGCGGCCCGCTCCCTCGTGACCTCCCGGACCGACGCGGTCGCGCTGGTCATCCCCGAGAACGTCGCGAAGCTGAGCTCCGAGCCCTACTTCGCCGACATCATCACCGGGGTGTCCGCCGAACTCGCCGAGTCCGACCTTCAGTTGCTGCTGGTGCTGGTGCGCGACGAGCACGAGCGGGAACGGCTGACCCGCTACCTCACCGCCCGCCGGGTGGACGGCGTCCTGCTGGTCTCGGTGCACGAGGACGATCCGCTCCCCGAGCTGCTGGAGCGGCTGGAACTGCCCGCCGTGCTGGGCGGCCGACGCTCGGTGCAGGAGCCGCTGAGCTACGTGCACGCCGACAACGCGGGCGGCGCCCGGGCGGCCGTACGGCACCTGCTGGCCCGGGGCAGCACGGCCATCGCGACGGTGACCGGGCCGCTCGACATGGAGGGCGCCGCGGCGCGCCTGGCCGGCTACCGGCAGGCGCTCGCCGAGGCCGGGGTGCCCGTCGACGAAGGGCTGGTCGCCCACGGCGACTTCACCGAGCGCGGCGGGCGCGAGGGCATGCGGGAGCTGCTCGCCCGCCGGCCCGGCCTGGACGCGGTGTTCTGCGCCTCGGACCTGATGGCGGCGGGCGCGCTCCGGGCGCTGCGCGAGGCGGGCCGGCGGGTGCCGCAGGACGTCGCCGTGATCGGCTTCGACGACTCCGTGGTGGCCCGGCACACCGAGCCTCCGCTCACCAGCGTGCGCCAACCGACCGAGGAGATGGGGCGGTTGATGGTCCAGTTGCTGCTCAAGGAGATCGCCGAGCCGGGCCGCTTCCGGCGGCAGCTGGTCCTGCCGACGGAGCTGGTGGTGCGGGAGTCGGCATGACCGGGCCCCGTCCGGCGGGCGCCGCCGGACGGGGCCCGGTCATGCCCTAGAGGCCGGCCAGGTGGGCGCGGTAGCCGGCACCGAAGGCCGTCGGGGTGCCGTCGTAGGAGCTGATCAGGGCCGGGCCGCTGGAGCAGTTCCAGGTGTTCCAGGTCCAGCCGAGGTAGGAGACGCCGTGCCGGTCCAGCCAGGGCAGCAGGGTGTCCAGGTAGCCGTGCGCGCAGTCGTTCTCGCCCAGCTCCCCGGCCACGACGGGCACCCGGGCCGCCAGCGGGGCGATCTGCGCGTCCCAACAGGAGGCGTTGGCACAGGCGTTGAAGTTGTACGAGTGCCAGGACGCGGCCAGGTTGTGCAGGGGGTCGCTCGGCTGGTAGGCGGCCCACTGGCTGAGGTCGTTGGCGTACTCCAGGCCGCCCAGCAGCAGGACGTTGCTCGCGCCGGTCGAGCGCACCGCGTCCACCATCGCCTGCATGCCGGCGACCTGGTACCCGATCCCGGGGCAGCTGCCGCCGTCCCGCCAGCAGGCCCAGCCGCTGGCCGCGCTGCCGGTGGCACGGGACGGGTACGGCTCGTTGAACAGGTCGAGGACGGTCGCGTCGTCGCCCTTGAAGGTCTGCGCCACCGAGGTCCAGAACGGCAGCGCGCCGGCCGCGTCCGGCATGGGCTTCTGGCAGGTCGCGTTCGCGTCGGAGCAGCCGGCCGACGGCCCGGTGTACGCCCCGTCGCTCCAGTGCAGGTCCAGGACGGCCACCAGGCCGTTGCGGTGCAGCAGGTCGACGTAGCCGCGCACCGCGCCGATGTAGGCCGCACCGGCGTAGGCGGGGTCGACGTTGGCGTGGCCGAGCCAGCAGTCCTCGTTGAGCGGCACCCGGACGGCGTTGACGCGCCAGGACTTCATCGCGGCGACGGAGGCCTGGTCGGCCGGGCCGTCGAAGATGCCGTGGCCCTGGACGCACATGAACTCGGCCCCGGAGCGGTTCACCCCGTGGAGGGCGATCGGGGTGCCGTCGGCCGTCGCCAGCGTGGTGCCGGCGACGTGCACGGCGGGGGCGGAGCCGTTCTGCGGGGGAGTGGAGGTCGCCGTGGGGCTCGCGGTGGCGGTGGGGCTCGCCGAGGGGCTCGCCGAAGGACTGGGCGAGGGGCTCGACGGGGACCCGCAGGTGGTGCCGTTGAGGGTGAAGGTGGTGGGGGCGGTGTTGGTGCCGGTGTAGGCGAAGTTGGCGCTGGTGGTGTAGGAGGCGCCGGGGGCGATGGTGGGGGCGTAGGCGGGGTTGGTGACGGTGACGTTTCGTCCGGTCTGGGTCCAGGTGCCGTTCCAGCCGTTCTGGAGGGTCTGGTCGCCGGTGTGGGTGTAGCCGAGGGTCCAGCCGTTGACGGGGGTGGTGCCGGTGTCGGTGATGGTGATGTCGGCGGTGAAGCCGCCGCCCCAGTCGTTGACGGCGTAGCTCACACCGCAGGAGAGGCCGGCGGCGGGGGCCGCCGAGGCGGTGAGGGGGAGCACCGCCAGGGCGGCGCAGGCGGCGGTGGCGGCCGCGAGCGCCGCGGTACGGGGGCGGGCGGCGAGCAGGCGGCTGCTGCGGGCGGGGACGGTGCGCGGAGGGACGGTACGGGGCATGCCGAGCTCCTCGGAGGTGGGGGGCCGGGGCCGCCGACGCGGCCCCGGCCGGGGGGAGGTCAGCTCGCGGTGCAGGTCAGCGACGGAGCGGTGTTGCCGCCCGAGTAGGTCGCCTGGAAACCGAAGCTGGTGGTGGCGTTCGGCGCCAGGGCGCCGTTGAAGGCCTGGCTAGCGGCCGTCACCGCGCTGCCGCTCTGGCTGGTGGTGGCGTTCCAGCTGTTGGTGATCTGCTGGTTGCCACCCCAACTCCAGGTGACCTTCCAGGACTTGGTCGTCGTGCTGCCGGTGTTGGCGACCGTGACGGCGGCCGTGAAGCCGTTGCCCCAGTCGTTGCCGACCGTGTAGGTGGCGGAGCAGCCGCTGCTGCCGCCGCCCGCTGCCGCCGTGGTGGCGGTCACCGCGGCGGAGGCGGGCGAGACGTTCCCGGCCGCGTCCTGCGCCGTGACGGTGTACTGGTAGGAGGTGGCGGGGGAGAGCCCGGAGTCGGTGTAGCTCGTGCCCGTCACGGTCGCGACCTTGGCACCGTTGCGGTGGACCGCGTAGCCGCTCACGCCCGCCGGGCCGGTGGAGGCCGTCCAGCTGAGCGACACGCTGCTGCTGGTGGTACCGGTGACGGCCAGTCCGCTCGGCGCGCTCGGGCCGGTGCTGCCGGAGCCGCCGAACGCCGGGTAGGCGTTCTGCACCAGCTGCCGGAACTGGGTGGCGAACCACTGGCCGGCCGGGACGTTCTCACCGGGGATCGCGTCGGTGGGGTAGGTGTTGCCGTTGCCGTCGCTCTGGGTGCCGTTCGGGTCGCAGTGCGGGTCGCCGTGCGGGTGCGAGGCGGTCGGGTAGTCGCCGTCCGACTCGCCCGGCGGCTTGACCCAGAGGAAGGCGATGATCGGGTTGCCCGCGCCGTACGGCTGGGCCTGCGGACGGGCGCCGATGCCGGCGCCGTTGATGTTGCACCAGCTGCCCCGGAAGTGCTTCTGGTCGACCTTGTTGGCCGCGACGTAGGCGTTCACCGTGCCGGGGGCGGAGTTGAGCGCGGTGGGCCGGGCGGGGCCGCCCCAGCCGTTGCGGGAGGTGTCGACCAGCATGCCGATGGTGCTCGGGAACCCGTTGGACACCAGGGTGGCGTGCATCGCGGTGTCGTAGTGGTACTCGTCGAACGCGGGGTTGTACTGGTAGAAGTCGGCCGACTTGAGCGGCTGGCCGCCGACGGTGAGGTCGGCGTCGGGCAGGAACGGCTCGGAGAGCGGCGTGGTGTTGGCGGTGTCGCTGACGAAGCCGTCGATGCTGGCGAACCCGGCGGTGGTGGCCCGGGCGACCTTGGCGAACTCCTTGCCCGCCGGCTCCATGTTGTTGGACCAGCCCAGCCAGCCCGCGTGGCCGATGTCCAGGTAGTTGTACACGTTGGGGATGGCGTGCAGCTTGTCGAGCGCGTACTCGACGCCCGCCTCGTAGTACGGGGCGGCGGTGGCGCAGGCCGACTTGGACATGTTGGTCACGGTGTTGGGCAGGGAGTCCGGCTCGATGATCGCCGCGATCCGGATCCCGGCGTACTTCGGGTCGCCCAGGACGGCCGCGATCGGGTCGATGTACTGCGTCCGGTACGTCGCCAACCCGTCGGCCGTGGCAGGGAGTTCGCCGTTGGAGGCGAGCGCGGCGCAGTCCCGCCCCGGCAGGTCGTAGACGACGACCTGGAAGACGACCGGGGTGGATCCCTGCTGCTGGGTGAGCGCGTTGTCCAGGTGGGCCCGGAGGCCGAGGTGGGTGGCGTCGCCGGCGATCGCGCCGATGTGGTCCATCCAGACGGCGGTGGGGTTGGCGGCGACCTGGGACTCGAGGGCGCCCAGGGCGCCGCCGTCGGAGGCGGCCTGGGCGTTGACCTTGGCCGTGTAGTCGGGGTTGAGATAGCCGGTCGCACCGGCGAAGGGGTTGGCCACGTGGACGGTGGCCGCGTGCGCGGGGGTGGCGGCGCCGATGCTCGGCAGCAGGCCGGTGGCGCCGAGCAGCGCGGCGGCCGCCGCCGTGCGCAGGCGGCGCAGAACGGTCCGGGGCACCTGCGGCTCCTTTCGGATGGGTGGGGATTCCTGGCGGGATCGCGGAACTCGGGTGGGAACGCGCCCATATGGCGCGCGGCGATCCCTTTCACATCAAGCCAGGGTGTGCGAAAGGCCGTCAATAGCTGCGGGAGCGCTCCCACGAGCCGCTGTAACTTACACGCCGCCGCGCCGGCCCCGCCGGCCCGCCGCCGCCGGGCGACGGGCCCGGCCCCGGTCCGCTACGGGCCAGAGCCCCGGCCCGCTGGTGCGGACCGGGGCTCTGGCCGTGCGCTGCGGCATCGGGGCTCGTGCCCTGGGCGGCGGCGGGGGAGCCGGTTTCCGAAACGCCGACGAAACCTGCCGCCGCCCGGTGGCGCACCCGGGCCGCGCGGGCGGAGGGCTCGACGGCCCCCGCCGCCTCCGGCTCAGCCGCCCGTGCGCGGCGGGGCGGTGCTGCTGCGCTCGACCAGGCTGGTGGCCAGGTCCACCCGGAGCGTGCCGGGCCGCGCCCCGCGGGCCAGGTCGATCACCAGGCGGGTCGCCGTCTCGGCCATCTCGGTCAGCGGCTGGCGCACGGTGGTCAGCGGCGGGCCCACCCAGCGGGCCAGCGGCAGGTCGTCGAAGCCGACCACGCTGAGGTCCTCCGGAATGCGCAGCCCCAGCTCGCGGGCCGCCTCGTACAGGCCCAGCGCCTGGAGGTCGTTCCCGGCGAACACGGCCGTCGGCCGGTCCGGCAGGCCGAGCAGCTCCAGGCCGAGCCGGCGTCCGGACTCGTGGTGGAAGTCGCCCTCGCGGACCAGCCGGGGGTCGTACGGGATCCCCGCCATGTCGAGCGCCGCCCGGTAGCCGTCGGCCCGGGCCCGGCCGCACATCATCCGGGCCGGGCCGCCGATCAGCCCGATCCGGCGGTGGCCGAGGTCCAGCAGGTGCCGGGTGGCGGCGAGGCCGCCGTCCCAGTTGGTGGTGCCGACGGCGGGCACCTCCTGGCCCGGGTCGCCGGCCGGGTCCATCACCACGAAGGGGATGTCCCGGCGGGCCAGTTGCTCGCGCAGCGAGCGGTCCAGGTCGGACAGCACCAGCACCACGCCGGTGGGGCGCCGGGCGAGCACGCCGTCCACCCAGGACTGGCCCGGGCCGTTGCGTTCGGCGGACTCGGAGAGCACGATGCTCAGGCCCTCCTCGCGGACCGCGTTCTCGACGCCGCGGATCACCTCCACCGCCCAGGCGCTCTCCAGCTCGTGGAAGACCAGCTCCAGCAGCGGGCTCGCCTGGCGGTTGCCGCGCCGCCGGTACCCGTGCCGGTGCAGCAGCTCCTCCACCCGCTCCCGGGTGGCCGGGGCGACGTCGGCACGCCCGTTCAGGACTTTCGAAACGGTCGGTGCGGAGACCCCTGCCTCCTGTGCGATCTCGGCGAGCGTGGCCGCTCTGTTCACGGGTTCCTCCTGCACCGCCCCTGCTGGGCGAACTCCGTCGTGGCTGGCTGTCGGGCACGGCCGCGGGCGGTCCGTACGCACGGATGCTAGCCCCCGGGCGGGCCGGGGCCGATCCCGTCCGCGCTCTTGACGGGCGGTCGGCCCGGCCCTAGGTTTCCCACAACATTCGGCAACTTGCTCGAAACATTCGAAGCAGAGGGCAGGATATGCGATCGAGAATCGCCGCGGTCGCCGCGGTCACCGCACTCGTCCTGGGCACGTCCGCCGCCTGCGGCTCCGGCAGTACCCCCGACGCCGGGGACGGGACGATCCACGTGCTGGTCTACGGGGACACCGGCAACAGGGTCGAGAAGCAGATCGTCGAGACCTTCAACAGCACCTCCAAGGTCAAGGCGGTGCTCGACACCGTCCCCGGCGCGGACTACCAGCAGAAGCTCCAGACCGTGATCAACACCCCGCGGGCGCCGGACGTCTTCTTCAACTGGGGCGGCGGCTCCATCCGACCGTTCGTCAAGGCGGGCCTGCTGCTGCCGCTGGACGGCTTCATCGCCAAGGACCCGGGCCTGAAGGACAACTTCCTGCCCTCGGTCTTCAACTCGGCGGTGATCGACGGCAAGGCGTACGGCGTGCCGATGCGCGGCACCCAGCCGGTGCTGCTGTTCCACAACAGGAAGGTGCTCGCGGACGCCGGGATCACCCCGCCGAAGACCTGGGACGACCTGGTCACCGCCGCCAGGGCCCTGAAGGACAGGGGCATCACCCCGATCGCCCTCGGCGGCGGCGACCAGTGGCCCACCCTGATGTGGTTCGAGTACCTCTACGACCGGATCGCCGGCCCCGGCCTGTTCCAGAGGGCGATCGGCGGAGACAAGGAGGTCTGGGCGGGCGAGGACAGCCGCAGGGCGCTGTCCACCCTCAAGCAGCTCGTCGACGCCGGCGCCTTCGGGAGCAACCACGACTCCGTGAAGTTCACCGACGGCGGCTCCCCGGCCCTGGTCGCCAAGGGCAGGGCCGCCTTCGAACTCATGGGCTCCTGGTACTACTCCACGCAGCAGGACGCCGACCCCGACTTCGCCAGGACCGGCCTCGGCTACTCCGCCTTCCCCTCCGTGAGCGGCGGCAAGGGCGACCCGGCCGACATCGTCGGCAACACCAACAACTTCTACTCCGTGCTGAAGAGGACCAGGCACCCGGAGGCCGTCGCGGCCTTCCTCAAGCTGATGTACTCCGACGAGTTCGTGAAGGCCCAGCTGGCCATCGGCAACCTGCCGACCACCACCGGCACCGCCGACTTCCTCGACCTCTCGGCCAGCCCCGGGTACGCCAGGGACCAGTACCGACTGGTCGAGGCCGCCCCCTCGTTCCAGCTCTCCTGGGACCAGGCCTACCCGCCGAGCGCCATCACCCCGCTGCGCACCGCCGTCCAGGAGTTCTTCAGCGGCAGGACCGACGCCGACGGCTTCATCAAGGCCATGCAGGCCTTGCCGGCCTCATGACGCGCCGCACCCGGCCGGGCGCGGAGGCGACCCGCCCGGGCCTGGTCTGGGCGCTCCCCGCCGCGGTGTTCTTCCTGCTGTTCGCGCTCACGCCGCTGCTGCTGGTCGTCGCGCTCTCCTTCACCAGCTGGGACGGCATCGGCGAGCCGCGGTTCAACGGCCTGGCCAACTGGAGCGCCCTGCTCGACGACCCGGTGATGCTCCGCTCCGTCTGGACCACCCTGCTGCTCACCGCCCTCGGCGTGGTGACCCAGACACCGGTCAGCATCCTGATCGGCGTCTGGGCCGCCGGGAAGCAGCGCAACCGGGCCGTGCTCTCGGCGGTCTACTTCGTGCCGCTGCTGCTCTCCGCCACGGCGGTCTCGGTGGTCTGGCGGGCCGTCCTCGACCCCAACTTCGGCGTACCCGCCCAGCTCACCTGGCTGTTCGGCGACGGCAACCTGCTCGGCACCCGGGCCGGGGCGGTCGCGGTGCTGACCTTCGTCGGCGTGTGGCAGTTCACCCCGCTGCACGCGCTGATCTACCAGGGCGGCGCCCGGGCCGTGCCGCAGGTGCTCTACCAGGCCGCGGCCGTCGACGGGGCGGGCAGGGTCCGGCAGTTCTTCCACATCACCCTGCCGCAGCTGCGCAACACCGTGATCACCTCGGTGGTCCTCATGGTCGTCGGCGGGCTGACCACCTTCGACACGGTGCTGATCCTCACCCAGGGCGGCCCCGGCACGGACACCACCGTCACCGCCTACTACATGTACCAGAAGGCCTTCAAGGGCTTCGACTTCGGGACCGGCTCGGCGGTCGCGCTGGTCCTCGTGGTGGTCGCGACCCTGATCTCGCTCGCGGTGGTCCGGATCTCCGGCTACGACCGGATGCGCGGCACGACGGAGGGCCTGTGACGAACCGACGCCCCAACGTCCTGGCCGGGTTCGGCTCCCTGGTGTGGCTGCTGCTCGTCGGCCTGCCGCTGTACGTGCTGCTGACCGCCACCTTCCGCACCCGCGCCGACTACGCCACCGGGGGCCCGCTGAGCCTGCCCGCCCACTGGACCCTGCGGAACTACCTGACCGACCTCTCCGGCGGCTTCGGCCGGGACTTCCTCAACACCCTGACCGTCACCGGCGGCGTGGTCGCCATCGTGCTGCTGGTCGTCCCGCCGCTCTCCTACGCCGTCGTGCGCGCCCGCGGCCGGGCGACCGGCTGGGTGTTCCGGCTGTTCCTGCTCGGGCTGGCGATCCCCGCCCAGGCCGTGATCGTGCCGATGTTCTACGTCATCAGCAAGACCGGACTGTACGACCACCTGATCGGCGTCGTCCTGCCGACCGCGGCCTTCTGCCTGCCGGTCTGCACCCTGGTGCTGACCGGTGCGATGCGCGACATCGGCCCCGAGCTGTACGAGGCGATGGCGGTGGACGGCGCCTCCCCGGCGCGGGTGTTCCGGCAGCTGGTGCTCCCGCTGTCCAGGGGCGGGCTGGCCTCGATCACGGTCTTCGCCGCCCTCCAGGCCTGGAACGGCTTCCTCTTCCCGCTGATCCTCACCCAGTCCGACTCCACCAAGGTCATCACCCTCGGCCTGTACGACTTCCAGACCGAACACGGCGTGGACGTGCCCGGGCTGCTCAGTGCCGTGGTGCTGTCCATGCTCCCCGTCCTCGTCGTCTACCTGTTCGCCCGCCGCGCCCTCGTCCAGGGCCTGACGGGAGTGGGAGGAAAGTGAACGGCCACCACCCCGAGCCCGCGCCCGCGTGGCGCGACACCACGCTCACCCCGGAGGCCAGGGCCGACGCCCTGATCGCCGCGATGACCCTGCGGGAGAAGACCGCCCAGCTCGTCGGCGTCTGGGTCGGCGCCGACCCAGACGGCGCCGAAGTCGCCCCGCACCAGCACGAGATGGAGCCGCCACCCGACCTCGGAACCCTCCTGCCGTACGGGCTCGGCCAGTTGACCCGGCCGTTCGGCACCGCCCCGGTCGATCCGGCGCTCGGCGCGCTCTCACTGCTGCGCACCCAGCAGCGGATCGTCGCCGCCAACCGCTTCGGCATCCCGGCCCTCGCCCACGAGGAGTGCCTGGCCGGCTTCGCCGCCTGGGGCGCCACGGCCTACCCCGTGCCGCTGTCCTGGGGCGCCGCCTTCAACCCGGAGCTCGTCCGGGCGATGGCCGCCGCCATCGGCCGCGACCTGCGGGCCGTCGGGGTGCACCAGGGCCTCGCGCCGGTGCTCGACGTCGTCCGCGACGCCCGCTGGGGGCGGGTGGAGGAGACCATCGGCGAGGACCCGTACCTGGTCGGTACCATCGCCACCGCCTACGTCCAGGGGCTGGAGTCGGCCGGCGTCGTCGCCACCCTCAAGCACTTCGCCGGGTACTCCGCCTCCCGCGCCGGGCGCAACCTCGCCCCCGTCTCGATGGGCCCGCGCGAGCGCGCCGACGTCATCCTGCCGCCCTTCGAGATGGCCGTCCGCGAGGGCCGGCCCCGTTCGGTCATGCCCGCCTACACCGACACCGACGGCCTGCCCTCCGCCGCCGACCGGGCCCTGCTCACCGAACTGCTCCGGGACGCCTGGGGGTTCACCGGCACGGTCGTCGCCGACTACTTCGCCATCGCCTTCCTCGCGACCCTGCACGGCGTGGCCGAGGACCGCTCCGAGGCCGCCGCCCTGGCCCTGGCCGGCGGGGTCGACGTCGAGCTGCCGACCGTCGACGCCTTCGGGCAGCCGCTGTTCGACGCGGTCGTCCGGGACGCCGTCCCGGAGCGGCTGGTCGACCGGGCGCTGCGCCGCGTCCTCGTCCAGAAGGTCCGGCTCGGGCTGCTGGACGCCGACTGGAGCCCGGTGCCGCAGGCCCTGGCCGGCGCCGACCTGGGCGAACCGGAGGCGCTGCGCGGCCTGGTCGACCTGGACCGGCCCGCCAACCGCGCGCTGGCCGCGGAGCTCGCCGAGCAGGCCGTGGTGCTGCTGCGCAACGACGGCCTGCTGCCGCTGCGCGGCCCCGCCCGGATCGCGCTGATCGGGCCGAACGCCGAGGAACCCACCGCGGTGCTCGGCTGCTACTCCTTCCCGGTGCACGTCGGCGGACAGTACCCGGGGACGCCCCTCGGCATCGAACTGCCCACGCTGCGCGAGGCGTTGGCGGCCGAATTCGCCGACAGCGAGCTGTGCACCGTGCGCGGGGTGACGGTCGACGGGGTGACGGCAGACGGGGGGACGGCCGAAGGGGAGGAGGCCGAGGGGATCGCCGAGGCGGTGTCCGCGGCCCGCCGGGCCGACGTGGTGGTGCTCGCGCTCGGCGACCGGGCCGGGCTGTTCGGGCGCGGCACCAGTGGTGAGGGCTGCGATGCCGTCTCGCTCGAACTTCCGGGAAGGCAGCGGCAGTTGCTGGAAGCCGTGCTGGACGCCGGCACACCCGTGGTGGTCACCCTGCTGGCCGGCCGGCCGTACGCGCTCGGGCGGGCCGTCACCGAGGCGGCCGGGATCGTCCAGTGCTTCTTCCCCGGCGAGGCCGGGACGGTGGCGCTCGCGGGCGTGCTCAGCGGGCGGGTCAACCCGTCCGGGCGGCTGCCCGTCTCCGTCCCCGCCCACCGCGGGGTCCAGCCCTCCACCTACCTGGGCGCGCGGCTGGCCCAGGCCGGCGAGGCCTCCAGCACCGACCCGACGCCCGCGTTCGGCTTCGGACACGGGCTCGGCTACAGCGAGTTCACCTGGTCCGGCCTGGAGGTGCGGACCGCCGAGACCGGCACCGACGGCGCGTTCCGGCTCGCCTTCCGGCTCCGCAACACCGGCGGCCGGGCGGGCACCGAGGTGGTGCAGCTGTACCTCCACGACCCGGTCGCGAGCGTCGTCCAGCCGGTGCAGCGGCTGATCGGCTACCGCCGGATCCCGCTGGACGCCGGCGCGGCCTGCCGGGTCGAGCTGACCGTCCCCGCCGACCTGGCCTCCTTCACCGGCCGCGACGGCCGACGGATCGTCGAACCCGGCGCCCTGGAACTGCGCATCTCCGCCTCCAGCACCGACCCCCGCCTCACCGTGCCGCTGCGCCTCACCGGCCCGGTCCGCCCGCTCGACCACACCCGCGAACTGCACCCGACCGTCACCGTCCACGCCCTCCCGCCGGCCCCCGCGCCGTGACGGAGGACGCCCCACAGGCGGGGACCGCCCTGCTTCGCGCCGGTTCCCACCACCCTGAGCAGCGGCTTCGACGTCGCCGCCGCCGACCGCTGCCTTGGCTGACGCGACCGTCGCCCGGGGCGAGCTTCCGGTCCTGGTCGCCTGCGCCGTCCCCGATCGGGCCGTCCGCGCCGGCCGGTCCGGCGGCGGACCGGGTCCCGGCGCCGACGGTGCCACCCGGACCGTCGCCTTCGCCGGGCAGCAGTGGCATCCGGCCGTCGTCCAGGACGCGCACCCGACTCACCCGTCGGCGGGAGCTGCATGGCTACCGCTCAGGTCGTCGGGACCATGGCCCGGTACCTGGCCGAGGCCGGGGTGAGCGGGGTGCACGCCGGGGCCCTCGGGTCGAGCCGCCGTCGGTACGGCCCGGTCCGCCGCGGGGCGTCAGCGCAGGGCGAGGACCTGGCCGGGCAGGAGCAGGTCGGGGTCGTCGCCGATGGTGTCCTGGTTGAGTGCGTAGAGGGCGGACCAGCCGCCGTGGGTGGCGAAGGCCCGGGCGATGCCGCCGAGGGTGTCGCCGGGCTCCACGGTCCAGCTGTCCGGGCAGTCGCCGTCCTCCGTGCAGAGCGGCGCGGGGGCTTCGGTGTGCGACGGCGGGGTGGCGGAGGTGTGGGGCCGGGTCTGTGCCGGCCGGTGGCCGCGGGCGTGCGCGGCCGGGTGGTCGCCGCCGTGCGCGGCACGGGCCCCGCAGGCCGGCCACGGGGCCAGGCCGCGGCGCTCGGCGAGGTGCTCGGCCACGGCGATCTGCTGTTCGCGGGTCGCCCGGTCCGCGCGCGGTGCGTAGGCGAGGCCGCCGTTCGAACGCCACGTCGCGCTGTCGAACTGGAGCCCTCCGTAGTAGCCGTTCCCGGTGTCGGCGTGCCAGCGCCCTCCACTCTCGCACCTGGCGAGGGCGTCCCAGTCCACTCCCGTCCGGACCCCCGTGCTCACCGCGGCGGCGGACGCCGTCGCCGCGCCGCCGCCGCCGCCGCCGACGACGGCGACGGCGACGGCGAGCAGGGACAGGAGGATGACGACCAGGCGGCGGGCCACACACAGCGGCGACATGAAGGCTCCGTACTCCGGGGACAGGGACCGGGCACCGAAGTGCCCCTCCCACCCATGCACCCGACGGCCCCGACAGCCGCGAACGAAGCGCCGATCTCGTTCGACCGGCGGCGCGACACCACTCGAACGCGCGCCCGGGGCCCGAACCGGCCGCGCGCCCGGGGCGTCGACCGCCGTGGAGCCGGTGCCGGCGCGCGCTTGTGGGCGCGGCGGGGACGGACCGGTGGCGGAGTCTCGTCAACGCCCGGCCACCTACGGGTGTCGCCCGCTGCTCGGCCCCCTGTCGTACGCCGCTGCCGCCGTCGGGCGGTCAGACTGCCGTCCCCGGTTCCCGGACACCCCCTCGGGCACGCCCGGCCGCCCGGAGCAGGCTCGGCGGGAGGTAGGGCGACCGGATGCGGACGGCCCAGCCGCGGCTGCGGCGGGCGTGGCAGGCGAGGCCGAGGACGTGGAGGCTGAGCGCGGCCCCGGGCTCGGTGTCACGGTCGGCGAAGGAGTAGTGGTCGCGGTGGGCTTCCAGGGCGTCCAACAGGGCGAGGTTGAAGCTGGTCTCGTCGCCCCGGACCAGCTGTGAGAAGAGGACGACCGGGGGCGCGAGGAAGCCGTGGCCCCCGGTGCGCTCCAGCTCCTTCAGGGCCCGCTCGGTGGCCGGGAGCGGGTCGGCTCCGCGCAGGTGGTCGTGCAGGGCGGTGCGGTACGAGGCGAACGGGAATCGGTCCTCGACGGCGATCGCCGGACCGGCCAGGACGAGCGGTTCGAGGTCCTCGGGGCTGCCGGTGACCAGGGCGAAGGACAGGGCCGTCTCCCACAAGGCCGGGCCGAAGTAGCTGTCCCGGCGGGCGAGGTAGCGCAGCGTCCGCCCGTCGATCGTCACCTCGGCCTCGGTGCCCGGCTCGGCGAGGGCGGCCCGGAACGCGGCGGCCCCCAGCTGGGAGCCGAGCCGCAGGCCGGCGTGCACGGCCTCGCTGGCGTCGGCGGACTCCGAGGCGTGGGCCGACAGGAGGCGGATCTGGTGCCGCAGGGCCGCCGTGAGCTCCCACGCGTCCTGCGGCTCGCCCTCCTGCGGCGTGATGGCCTCCCGGATGCGCCGCTCGAACGGCTCCGCGCCGTCCGGGCCGAGCGGTCGGGCCGGGCCCGGCCGGTCGAGGTCGACGGGCCCGGCGGCGAGCCGGGCCACGGCGTCGGGGCGCGGGTCGCGGCCCAGTGCCCGAACGCGCGGCCCGGGGGTCTCGAAGCCGGTGACGAGGGCGTGGGGGAGGTAGTCGGTGTCGACTGCCGGAGTCCAGCCGTGGGTGCGGTACGCGAGGGCGGCGAGGGCGATCGGGACGAGCGGCAGGAGGCTCGCCGGCCCGGTGCCGTACGGGCCGTGCTGGAGCAGCGTGAGGAGTGCGGCGTCGAAGGCGTCGCGGTCCCCGTCGGCCAGGGCGCGCAGCGCGCGCAGACCGGGCTGCGGTTCGGTGGAGGCGGCGGGGAGCCCGCTCTCCTCCTCGAAGAAGTGGGCGAGGAAGCCGTCGACGAGTTCGAGGTCGGGGGTGAGCGGCTCGGCCGGCATCAACTGCCGTGCCCAGCCGAAGGCCTCGCCGTGCGTGGGGACCTTGTCGGCGAGGATCGCCAGACAGAAGGCGTCGAGCCACTCACGGGCGGTGACCCGGTGGCGGGGATCGCGTTCCCGCCCGTGCTCGGCGTCGTAACCCATCCCGAAGTTCGGGTAGTCGAGGAAGACGCTGAAGCTGTCGCGAGGGTAGTAGGCGGCGAAGGAGACGGCGCCGGCGGCAGCCTCGGCGGCGTCCTTGAGGACGGCCTTGGCCTCGGCGGAGTCCAGGTCGGGCCGGATGGTGGAGAGGGCGCCGAGGTGGTCGAGGAAGGAGTCGGCGATCAGCTGCCACTCGGCCGTGGTCATCAGGCCGGCCCGGGAGTAGGAGTGGACCTGCCTCCCGATCCGGTTCGCGAAGTCCTCGCGGGCCTGCGCCACCCGCTCCCGGTCCACCTGGTGACGTTCGATCCGCACGGTCCAGCCCCCTTGATCATCGACTTGGACCCAGGGTAGACAACGGGTCGGACAGTGCGGTCCGCCGGGAGGCGCGGTACCTCTCCGGATGCTCCGGGACCCCCGACAGCCCAGGACGGAGCTGGGCAGGAAGCCGCCGGCGCCGACCGGTGCCCGCGGACGGGCCCTACCGGTGGGGCGGGGGCGGGAGGGTGTCGGTGCCCGGCGCCGGCTGCGGCCAGACCAGCAGCACCGGGCAGGGGGCGTGGTCGACGACGAAGCGGGCGGCGGGCCCGAGGCTGTGGGGCCCGAGCCGGGTGCGGTCGCCGTCACGGGCCAGGACGAGCAGGTCGGCCCCCTCCGCCGCGGCGACGACCTCGCGCTCGGTGCGGCCGCTGCGCTCCAGGCGGGTGCAGGGCCGCCCCAGCCGCTCGGCCGCCGCGTCCAGGAGGTGCCGCGCCGAGGCGGCGGCCAGGCCCTCCAGCCGGGTGCCGGGGTCGCGCTCGGGGTGCCCGCGCCCGAGCAGCCCGGCGAAGGCGCCGTGTGCCGCGCCGGGCACCTCCCGCCCGCTGACGTGGAGCAGCACGATCCCGGCGTCCTTCGGCGCGAGCGCGCGGGCGGCGTCGACGCAGGCGGGCCAGGTGCCTTCGGTGATCCAGACGACGACGGTCACGGTTGTCAGCCTCCGATGATCTGCAGGGCCCCCCACAGTGCCACCACGGCCAGCAGCAGGGCGGCGGGCACGACGAGGAGTCCGAGCCGGGTGAACTCGCCCAGGCCGATGTCGGTGTCGTGCTCGCGGACGATGCGCCGCCACAGCAGCGTGGCCAGGGATCCTGCGTAGGTGAGGTTGGGGCCGATGTTCACCCCGAGCAGCACGGCCAGCACCGCGCCGGCACCGGACGGCGCGGCCAGCGGCAGCAGCACGAGGGTGGCCGGCAGGTTGTTGATGACGTTCGCCAGCACCGCCGCCAGTGCTGCCGTGCCCAGCAGCGCGGGCAGCGCGGTGCCCTGCGGGACGAGGTGTCCGAGCGCCGCGGCCAGTCCGTTGTCCACGACGGCGCGGACCACCACGCCGAGCGCCAGCACGAAGGCCAGGAACGGCACGGCGGCCGCGCGCACGACCGCGACCGGGGTGGTGCGCCGCCGGAGCAGGGCGCGGACGGCGAGTACGAGCGCCCCGGCCAGGGCCGCCCACGCGGGATCGATCCCGAGCACGGAGGTGAGGACGAACCCGCCGAGCGTGCCGGCGACGGTGACGAGGGCGAACAGCGGCATCTCCGGCGGCGCCGGGTCGGCCGGGGCCGGGGCGCCCGCGTCCAGCTCGGTGGCGAAGAACCGGCGCAGCACCGCGTACTCGACGGCGATGGCCGCCAGCCACGGCAGTGCCATCAGGGCGGCGAACCGGGTGAAGCTCAGTCCGCTGGCGGCGAAGGCCAGCAGGTTGGTCAGGTTGGAGACCGGCAGCAGGAGCGAGGCCGTGTTCGACAGGTGGGTGCAGGCGTAGACGTGCGGCTTGGGCCGGGCGCCGAGCCGCGCCGCGGTGGCGAAGACCACCGGGGTCAGGAGCACCACGGTGGCGTCCAGGCTGAGGACGGCCGTGATCACCGAGGCGGCCACGAACACCTGCGCCAGCAGCCGGCGCGGCCGCCCGGCGGCGGTGCGGGCCATCCAGGCGCCGCAGGCGTGGAACAGGCCCTCGTCGTCGCAGAGCTGGGCGAGCACCAGCACGGCCGCCAGGAAGCCGACCACCGGCCCGAGCCGCTGCACCTCGGCCAGGGCGTCCGCCGGGGGGATCGCGCCGACCGCGATCACCAGCCCGGCCGTCGGTACGGCGACCACCGCCTCCGGCCAGCCCCACGGCCGTACCACCGCGCAGACCAGGACCAGCACCAGGAGGCCGACGGACAGGGCCTCGGCGAATGACGAACTCAGGGTCTGCTCCTCGCGGGTGACGGTGCCGGCGCACCGGATCGGGGACCGGATGCGCCAGGCCGCGGCAGGTCGGCGGGGCCGACGGTACACGCTCGTCACCTGGCAGGTGCAAGGTACCAGTGGCCCCGCGGGGCACGGCGGCGCGGCGGCCTGGTCACCGCTGGACCTCGGCCCGCGCCCTCTCGTCCGGCGTGCCGATGTCCCAGAAGCGGATGGTGCCGCGCGCCCCGGCGTAGGCGCCCGTACCGCCGGTGACGGCCATGTCGAGCGGGGCGCCCGATCCCTTCGTCCAGAGCGACTGCACCGTCAGGGAGCCGCCCTCGACTTCCACGGTGAGCAGGCACTGCGCCGTGATCCCTCCCTCGACGACCTGAACGAGCTGGCACGACCCGCCCCCGTGCCCGACGCTGCGGCCGTCCTGGACGGTGGTGCCGGAGTAGACGTCCAGATCACCCAGGCTCGGGCCCGCCGGGCCGAGGTCCACAGCCTCGTACTGGTCGTTCCGGACCTTGAGGTCGAGGACCTCGACGCGGCCCCGGCGCGGGGTCTCGGCGTCCGCGCTGCCCACGGCGGCGACCCCGATCGCGGCCGCGGCCAGCGAGGCGGCCAGCAGCCTCCCGACCGTCACGTGCCGGCCGCTCTTTCCCCTGGTGACCATGGTGGACCCCCTCCGTCGTGCACTCGGTGCGTCAACTGCCCCGACGCTACGACCTGCGGGCCGGTCCCTTCCAAGACCGATATCGCTATCGTTCCATGCCCCCGCGGACATGACCGACCCGTCCCGGTCGGCCACGGGGCCCGAGATCCTGCTACGTCTCGGCTCGATCTCCGACACCCGGAAGGCGCGGCCCGGGGCCACCGGCCGTCGGATCCGGCCGGGACGCCGCCCGGCGCTCGCGTCGGGCCCGCCGCCCGTCGCGCGTCCTGGCAGGGTGGTCGGCCACGGCGGGAAGTGCGATCTCACGTTTCGCGGGCGGCGACCGTCTACCGGGTGGAAAGAGACGAGAGGAGACGGAGATGGGCACCCGACACGTCGTGACCGAGACGTACCTCGGGCCGATCGATCGTCGCCAGGGACGGGACGATCACCGGTCGGTACTTCCGGCAGCACGCCCGCCGGCCCGCGCAGGAGGCGCTCGGCCCCGAGACCGGCGACTCGACGGACCCGCTGCTGGGCGAGGCGGTGCGCCGGCTGTGCGACTACCTCGCCGGGCGGCGCAGGCAGTCCGCCCTTCCGCTCGCGGCCGGGGGCGACGCGTTCCAGCACTCCCTCCGGGACACCGTGAAGAGCATCCAGTGCGGGGACACGACCATCAACGGCCGGATCGCCGAGCAGGTCGGCGACCGCGCCCTCGCGCAGCGGGTCGGACAGGCCGTGGGTGCGAACCCGCTGTGCGTCTTCGTCCCGTGCCACCGCGTCGTCGGCTCCACCGGAGCCCTGACCGGGTACGCCGGCGGGCTGAAGCGCAAGCAGGCGCTGCTGGAGTTCGAAGAGCCGCTCGCGGCCGACGCCGGGCGGTTGTTCTGACCGGGCGCCCCGCGTTCGCCACCGCACGTACGTCTTCCATGGGATGGACATGAAACAACCGTTCGAGAGCGTGGTCGCGCAGCACGGCGCGACCGTGCTGCGCGTGTGCCGGGTCGTCCTCGGCCCGCATGACGCGGATGACGCGTGGTCGGAGACCTTCCTGTCCGCCCTGCGCGCCTACCCCGAGCTGCCGGAGACGGCGAACGTGGAGGCGTGGCTGGTGACGATCGCGCACCGCAAGGCGATCGACGTGCTGCGGGCTGCGAAGCGGAACCCCCTGCCGGTCGACGAGGTGCCGGAGGCGCCGGCGGGGCAGGGCGTCGCGGACGGCGAGGCCGCCGGCCTCTGGGCCGCGGTGAAGGACCTGCCGCCGAAGCAGCGCCAGGCCGTCGCGTACCGGTACGTGGCCGGGCTGGCGTACGCGGAGATCGCGGAGATCCTCGGCGGCAGCGTCGAGGCGGCCCGCAGGGCGGCCGCGGACGGGCTGAAGAACCTCCGGAGACACTACCCGGGCGCGATCATGAAAGGAGCACGCTCGTGAGCGACCCGCACACCGATGACGACACGGCCGTCCTGCTGTCGACACCCGTGGACGCCGCCACCCTGAGCCGCCTCCACCGCCGTCTGGAGCAGGCCGCGGAGCAGGCCGGCCTGGTCGACGTCGCCTACACGACCGTCGACTCGCCCGTCGGCAGGCTGCTGCTCGCCGCCACCCCGAAGGGGCTGGTCCGGGTGGCGTACGCCGGCGAGGACCACGACCGGGTGCTGGAAGCCCTCGGCCACAAGCTCAGCCCGCGGATCCTGCGCGCCCCGAAGCGGCTGGAGGAGGCGGCCCGCGAGATCGACGAGTACTTCGCCGGACGCCGCCGGGCCTTCGACCTGACGCTCGACCTCTCCCTGTCACGCGGGTTCCGGCGCCTGGTGCAGACGCACCTGCCCGAAATCGGGTACGGCCAGACCCGCAGCTACCGCGAGATGGCCGAGCTCGTCGGCAACCCCAAGGCCGTCCGGGCGGTGGGCACCGCCTGCGCGACCAACCCGCTGCCGATCGTCGTCCCCTGCCACCGCGTGCTGCGCACCGACGGCACCCTCGGCGGCTACATCGGCGGGCTCGACGCCAAGACCGCGCTCCTGGACCTGGAGGCCGCGGCATGAGCACCACCCGGGCGGCCGCGAGGGCCGCCACGGAGGCGGCCGGGCAGCAGCAGGCGGACCGGTGGCACCGCCGGGTCGAGTCCGGCGACTGGGAGGCGATCACGGCGGAGGTCGACGAGTACGGCGGCGCGCTGCTGCCGCAGCTGCTGACCTCCGAGGAGGCCGCGGAGCTCAGGGGACTGTACGAGCAGGACGGCCTGTTCCGGAGCACCGTCGACATGGGCCGCCACCGCTTCGGCGCGGGCCAGTACCGGTACTTCGACACGCCGTACCCGGAGCCGGTCGAGCGGCTCAAGCAGGCGCTGTACCCGAAGCTGCTGCCCATCGCCCGCGACTGGTGGACCAGACTCGGCCGGCCGGCCCCGTGGCCGGACTCGTTCGACGAGTGGCTGCGGATGTGCCACGACGCCGGCCAGACGAAGTCCACCGCGATCCTGCTCCGCTACCGGGAGAAGGACTGGAACGCGCTGCACCGCGACCTGTACGGCGACCTCGTGTTCCCGCTCCAGGTCGTGATCAACCTCAACGAGCCCGGTGTGGACCACACCGGCGGCGAGTTCCTGCTCCTGGAACAGCGCCCGCGCGCCCAGTCCCGGGGCACGTCCACCCTGGTGCCGCACGGCCACGGGTACCTGTTCACCACCCGCGACCGGCCCGTCAGGTCCGCCCGCGGGTGGTCCGCGGCGCCGGTTCGCCACGGCGTGTCCGCCATCCGGTCCGGCGAACGCCACACCCTTGCCCTGGTCTTCCACGACGCGGCGTGAGCGAAGCGACGAACGGCACGGTGAGCGGGGCGACGAGTGACGCGACGGGCAGCGCGGTGAACGCCTACGCCCTTCCGGGCCCCGACGGACGGTTTGACTGCCCGTCCGCGTTGCGGGCCGTCGCCCGCGGCGGCCACGTGAGGCAGCGGGTCTTCTTCGCCGACGAGGCCACGGCGCTCGCCGCCGGGTACCGCCCCTGCGCCGCCTGCGGCAAGGACCGCTACCAGCGGTGGAGGACCGCCCGAGAGAACGGCCGATCATGAACCCCTTGACCAGCCCCCTGCTGACGGGGCCCACGAGCCACCACGCGGACCTGACGGCCACGGCCGCCGAGGTCGAGGCCCTCGTCCGCCTGGCCCGGGACCGCCGGGCCGACACCATCGCGATCGGCTCCGGCCGCACCCCGCACGCGCGGCAGACCGCGCGCCTGGTCGAAGCGGCCTGGGAGCGCGCGGGAGGCACGACCCTCGCCACCGTCACCTGGCCGGAGACCGGGGCCTCCTGGCTGCGCCACGCGACACGGTTCGCCGACGCGGCCCCCGACCTCTGGGTGATGACCGGCCCGGCGACCGGCTGGGCGCAGATGACCCGGCGGCTGCTGTGGTCGACCCGGTGGCGCCCTGGACGCACCCTGGCGACCGCCGGGATCGGCGATCCGCGCACGCTCGCGCTCGTCGGCCAGGTCAGTCTGAACGGCCTGGCCGGCGCGACCGCCCACGGCACCACCTGGCTCGTCGAGGACGACTCCCTCCGGTGCCCCGCCCGTCCAAAGGACAGGCCGTGACCGATCTGTCGTCGGGCACCGCCCCAACCGAGCGCCGATTCCCGGCCGTTGGGTCGAGGGGGCCTGCCCGCCGTACGCGGCGGACAGGCCCCCTCCGGCGCGTCGGCGGGGCGGGAGCCCGTCGGGCCGGACGCCCCGGGGCGGTGTCAGGCCCCCAGGGTGCGGGCGACCCAGGCGTTGCGGGCGGCGGTCATGGCCTGGGCGAGGGTGCTGTGGGGCGCGGCCAGGTCGAATCCGTGGAAGCCGCCGGGCCAGATGTGCAGTTCGGCCTGGACGCCCGCGTGCCACAGCGCGGTCGCGTAGGCGACGTCCTCGTCCCGGAAGACTTCGGCGGAGCCGCAGTCCACGAAGGCGGGCGGCAGCCCGGTGAGGTCGGTGGCGCGGGCGGGGGCGGCGTAGATCGACACGTCCTCGGTTCCGCGTCGCTCTCCCAGGAGCGCGGTCCAGCCCATGATGTTGCTGTGGCGGTCCCACACGCCGACCGCGTCGAACTGCGCCGAGGAGACCGTCCGGTTCCGGTCGTCGAGCATCGGGTAGATGAGCACCTGGCCGGCCAGGGCGGGGCCCCGCCGGTCGCGGGCCAGCAGCGTGATGCCGGCGGCGAGGCCGCCGCCGGCGCTCTGGCCGGCGACGATCAGCCGGTCCGGGTCCATGCCCAGTTCCCGGGCGTGCGCGGCGGTCCAGAGCAGCCCGGCGTAGCAGTCCTCGACCGGGTAGGGGTCGGGGTGCTCGGGCGCGAGCCGGTAGTCGACGGTGACCAGCACGGCGTCGTGCTCCACGACCCACGGGAGGACCTGGGGCAGGCCGGAGAAGCGGGTGCCGGAGACCATGCCGCCGCCGTGCGTGTGGTAGATCCCGGGGCCGAACCCCTCGTGGTCCTCGCGGGCGATCACCGAGACGGTGATGTCGTCGCCCAGGTACCCGGGGACGGTGACGTCGCGCCGGGTCAGGCCGGAGGCCGTGAGCATCTCGTCGGTGACCTGTCCCGGGTCCGATCGACGCATGTGCGGGATCATCTCCGCGGTCATGCTCGGCGGGATCTGATCGGCGAGGACCGCCAGGACGGTTTCCAGCTCCGGGTCGAACGCGGGGCGCGGGATGCTGATGGACACGGGGACTCCTTTCACCGCACCGCAGGGATCGCGGCACAGGTCAAGCGTCCGTCGGGGCCGTCGCGGCCGGAACCGCCGCCCGTCGCGGTCTCGGGCGGCGTTCCCCGCCATCCGCGCGCCTGGCCTGCGGAAACGGAACGGTCCGGGGAGGCACCCTGGGGGAGGGCGCCCACCCCGACGCCGCGCCCCTGGTCCGACGCGAATTGTCAGACACGCCCTAGCGACGGGTGCCCGTGGTGTCGGGCTGGGTCTTCTGGTTGTAGATCTCCTTGCCGGCCGTGTCGTAGGCGTGGATGTAGGGGGCGGGGGAGGAGGAGGGGGTCCGGTCGGTGGAGATGGCCGCGGTGTAGACGAACGCGCCGCCCGCCATGACGGCCGGGTACTGCGCCGGGTCGTCGCCGAAGCTGACGGTCACCTTGGCGACCTCGGAGGTGTAGTGCCCGGCGCCCAGCGAGAGGAGCTGCCCGGCGCCGGCCCGTGCGCTGAAGCTGTCGAAGTACTCGACCAGGTGCCCGGCGCCCCAGAGACGGTCGTTGATGAACGTCGCCGGGACGGTCAGGCTGGTGCCCTGGTGGCCCTTCGACTCGCACTGCACGTACGTGCCGGCGGAGTTGACGGCGACGACCACGCCATCGGTGTCCTGCGAGGCGAGGGGGGCGCGGACCGCGATCACCGGCTGGTACTGCGACGCCTCCGAGCCCAGGCAGGAGGCCAGGATCCGGGTGACGGCGCCGGCCTCGATCGGGGTCGTCGCCGTGCTGGTGACGGTGAAACCGGCCGGGGGGTGGGGGGAGGCCGACGAGGGGGAGGCCGACGCGGAGGGGGTGGCCGGGGGGCGGGGGGAGGCCGTCACGGAGGAGGCGCCCGTGGTGGTTGCCCGTCGTTGCGGCGCCGGGGAGTGCAGCACCGACGGGAGAGCCAGGCCCAGGACCGCCGCGGTGCAGGCCGCGGCAGCGCCCAGGGCGCGCCGGCGGTGGCGGCGCCGGTCGGCGCGTCGGCGGATCTCCGAGGCCGGCAGGGCCGGTGCGGGCAGCTGGGTGCCGAGCAGCTGCAAGCGGTCGCGGAGGGTGTCGTGAGTGGGGTCAGACACGGAGCTTTCCTTCCTCGCTGGTGGGGGTCCGCCCGGCGAGTCTGGCCGCGAGCGCGGCCCGGCCGCGGGCGAGGCGGCTCTTGACGGCGCTGATGCTGGCTCCGGTCTCGGCCGCGACCTGCTCGACGGAGAGGTCGCACATGTGGTGCAGGACCAGGGCGCTCCGCTGTGCCTCGGGCAGGTGGCGCAGCGCGGCGACCAGCACCAGGTGCTCCTCGCCGGGAGGCTCGGCGGTCGGTGGCTCCTGGCAGTGGTGACGTCCGGCCAGGTGCAGGCCCCGGGCCAGCCGCCGCCAGCGGGAGACGGCCAGCCTCCGGGCCGTCGTCCGGATCCATGCCTCCGGGGCGTCGTCCGGTTCGAAGGTGCGCCGTCGGTCCCACGCGCGGATGAAGGCCTCCTGGACCACGTCCTGCGCCTCGGACCAGTTGCCGGTCATCGCGTAGAGCTGCCCGGTCAGGCGGGAGAAGGACGCCGCGTAGAACGCGTCGAACTCCTGTGGCGTCATCAAGGGCCTCTCCTCCGGGGCTGTCCGTCAGCTCGTGGTCCGGGTGGCTCGCGAGCGCGGCGGGGGTGCCGTGTGTCACGGCGGAGCCTCCCGCCCTGTACGCACCGGCACCGCCTCGGGGTTGCGCTCGTTTCCTGTGTTCTGGATCACGAGCAGGGGGTGCGACCTGCCGGGCGCCGGACGGCGTACAGGGGCGCGGGCATCAACCGGAAGCCCGCAGGAAAGGACACGGATTCATGCGTATCCGCCCGATCATGCTCATCGCCGCCACCGCCGTGACCGTCGCGACCGCGGGGGGAGTGGCGGCCGCCGCCGGCGCCTCCACGCCCACCCCCGCGGCCCAGGGCACGCCCTCCGCCGCACCCGCCGCCCCGGCCGCACCCGCTGCCCCCGCCGCCCCGGCCTCCGACAGCGGCTCGTCCGTTGCCGGTGCGACCGCCACCCCGGCCGGTTTCACCGTCACCAGCACGGCGACGACCCCGATCGAGGCCGGCGCCGTCGCCCAGATCCTGGCCTCCTGCCTGGGCTCCGAGGCGTCGCAGTACCAGCCGGTGATCGCGGTCCGCGCCCCCCTCGCCTCGCAGGACACCGACGGCGTGGTCGTCGCCGTCAACTCCGCGGGCACGTACGTGCAGTGCGAGTCGAAGGGCCACCAGGGCAGCAGCCTGTCCGTCCCGGCGACGTTCATCAACGACCGTCTCTGGGGCGCCGGGCACCTGGTCGAGTACTTCGACAGCTTCAGCGCACGGGCCGGCGCCGGGCAGCTCCTCTCGCTGGGCGCCGGGCACTACACCTCCGAGGTCGCCAAGGTGACCGTCAGCTTCGGCGACGACCCGGCGCAGTACCCGGCTGTCATGGCGGGCGGTGCGTTCGTCTACACCGCGGCCATCTCCACCGACAAGCCCTCCACCCCGGCCCCCTACGTCCACGCCTTCGACGCGGCCGGCAAGGAGATCTACAACCAGAAGACCCAGCCCAACGTCAAGGGCGCCGTCCGCTAGGAACCGCCCCGGCCACGCGGCGGACGAGCACGTCCAGCGTGGCGATCGTGCAGCCGATCAGGAGGAGGACCGGGCCGCACCCGGCGGCCCGGTCCTCCACCCCGCACCCCGGCCGCACTGCCACCCCGAGGACGGCGGCGGCCGGCGCGGCGCACGCACGTGATCACGGACGCCGCTGCTCCTCGACCGCGACCCGGACGGTCTCCACGGTGTTGTCGGCCGCGTCCGGGACGACCATGCCCGCCTCGACGCCGCTGCGCAGGTAGCCGAGGACCGCGTCGTCGAGGCGCTCGCCGGGCACGGCGGCGGGGATGCCGGGCGGGTAGGGGGTGAGCATCTCGGCGGCGATCCGCCCGGCGGCCTTGGCGACGGGGACCTGCTCGGTGGGGCCGAAGAAGGCGTCGCGGGGCAGCATCACCTGTTCCAGCCGCAGCTGTGCCGGGTCGGGCACGTCGACCCGGGCGGCGGGACGCAGGGTGTCGGCGACGGCGACCAGCTCGGCCAGCGCGTCCAGCAGACGGCCGGTGGTCCCGGGGGTGTCGGCGTGGGTGAGCTGTGCGCTGATGCGGCGGTGGTCGCAGACGTGCAGGTCGATCTGGTGGCGGGAGCGCAGCCAGTCCCCGGCCCGGTAGCCGGTGGTGCCGAGCCCGGACACGTCGATGATCACTTGGAGGGGGTCGAGGTCGGCGGCGCGCTGCGGTCCGCAGAAGTCGTCGCGACCGTGGACGTGCAGCCCGTCCAGCTGCTCGATCCGATCGCGGACCTCGCGGGCCCGGTCGAGGGCCCGGTCGTAGAGGGCGCGGCCGTGCTGGACCATCTGGCGGCGCCAGCCGTCGAGGGCGGCGTAGACGAGGGTCGAGGGGCTGGTGGTGCCCAGCAGGTCCTCGCGCTGGCTGAGTACCGCCGGGTCGATCCGGTCGCCCTGGAGGTGGAAGACGGAGCTCTGCTCCAGACCGGAGCCCATCTTGTGCACCGAGGTGACGCACAGGTCCGCGCCGGCGTCCATCGCCCAGGTCGGCAGGTCGGGGTGGAAGGGCAGGTGCGCTCCCCACGCCTCGTCGACGATCAGCGGCCTCCGCAGCCCGTGGCAGGTCTCCGCGATGGCCGCGAGGTCGGCGCAGGTGCCGTACGGGGTGGGTGAGGTGACCAGCGCCCCGCGGGCGTGGGGGTGCTCCTCCAGGAGGCGGCCGAAGGCCGCCGCGGTGGGCGGATGGGCGAGGTGCAGGTCCGGATCCCACTGCGGGTCCACCCACAGCGGGCGGATGCCGGCCACGATCAGCCCCGCGACCACGGACTTGTGCGCGTCCCTGCCGACCACGAGGTGTTCGTGCGGGCCCGCGACGGCGAGGATGGCGGCCTTGACGGACAGCGAGCTGCCGCAGGTGGAGAAGAACGTGTGGTCGGCCCCGACGGCTTCGGCCATCAGCGCCTGCGCGTCCCGGAGGATGCCGCGGCTGGTGAGGCGGTCGTCCAGGCCGCCGGTGGCCAGCACGTCGGCGCGGAACACGTCCGGGCCCAGGACGGCTAGTACGCGTTCGTCGGCGCCGCGTCCCTGCTTGTGGCCGGGCGGGGTGAACGCGGTGTGCCCGTTGGCGTGGTAGGCGGCGAGTGCTTCCAGTACTGGTGCCTGCGACTGGTCCATGGCTCGCGGCTGCCCGCTTCCCCGGTTCGGAAACGGACGGGGGTGTCCGCGCACCGCAGCTCGACAGCGCCGCCCCGGGCGTGCGGGTCGAGCTCTGCCCGGCCGAGGCCGCCGCGCACGGCCCGGGCGAGGGGACCTCGTGGAGGTGTCCACCGCCCGGGGCTCCCTCCGGGGCCGCCTGCGGATCACCGCGATGCGTGCCGGCACGGTCTTCGTGCCTTCGACTACGGGTACTTCGACACCCCGGCCGGACATCGACCGAGCGGCCCCGCGGGCGCCCGTGCGGCCGACGAGACCACCCCCACACCGCCGGGGCCCGGCCTCCAGGCAACCCCTCTACAGGACCGCGGCCGCCCGCATGACCGTGGTCGGAGCGTCCGGCGGGGCCCCGCCCCGGCGCCCGCCACCACCGCCTCCGCGCCCGCCGGACCGGCGGCGGTTCCGCCCACCACCGGCGGCGAGGCCTGCGTCACGCCGTCCTGAGGTGCTTGCGCACCGCCGTCGCGCCCGGCCCGTCCGAGCACGGTGACGGCCCCGTCGACGCCGTGCGGGGGCCGACCGCCGTGCGGGAGCCGACCGGGCGGGGGAGCGGGCCCGGGGCGGACGGCGGTGCGGGTCACTGGTCGGTGTAGCTGAGGTCGCCCACGGTCCAGCTGCTGACGTCGGCGATGGCGATGCGGTACATGCCTCCGGTGTGCGGCAGCCCGTAGCTGCCCTGGAGGATCCGGGCGACGTGCAGGTGCAGGTGCGTCGGCCGGGCGCGGTGCGAGGTGCCGTCGCCGGGACCGCCGGAGTCCCGGCCGGCGGGGTTCGAGAAGAGCGCGGCGAAGGGCTTCAGGTGGTCGGAGGCGCTGAGGACCTCGGCGACGCGCTCGTGCCAGAGGCTCTCCGGCGCCAGGCGTCCGGTGATGACCGCCCCCGGAACGACCACGGTCAGGGGCATCTGGTTGCTGTGCTCGGACTCCACCATCTCGGCGATCTCGACGAGCAGTGCATCAGGGTTCGACATGCCCCCAGAGGATAGTTCCGGCCGCAGCCCGCGCGCACCCCGCCCCGGCACGCGTTCACCCTGGGCGACCGGAGACCGGCGCGGCCGGGTCAGAGCCTGTACATCGCGGTGTAGGGCTGGGGGACGCGTTCCTGCCGCGATCCGAAGTCGACGAGGACGGCGATGTCGCCGCCGCCTTCGACGCCGATGACCCGGCCGAGGCCGAACCCGTCGTGGGTGACACGGTCGCCGACGGCGAAGTGCTTGCGCGGCGCCGCCTCCGTCCGGTTTTTGAAGGGGCTGGTGGGCATGGGGCGGCGAGGTGCTGCGTAATTTTTCATTACCGCCAGTGTGCGCCGGGGAAGGCGGAATGGACACCCTTGCGGCGCGCCGGATTTTCGAGTCGCGCCGGCACCACGGTGGTCCGCGAACCGGCTTCCTTCCCGGTCGGCAAGGTCAACGGCTCTGCTGTTCAAGCGAGTTGGAGCCCTCCACGGCTCTGGCGGAGTGCTCGGCGGACGGGCTCCCGAGGAACGGATGTGGAATTTCCCCCCGTTTCGGGCGCAGGCCTGCTAGAGTCGAAGCAGTTGCAGTAGTGGTTCCCATGAACTTTGTGTGCGCCTGCCTGTGTTGCGGGCGCATTTTGTTCCCCCGGCTTCTCTCCGGGCGGGTTCTCCATGCGGCGTACCCGAAGTCCGTGATCCGCGTGCTTCGGACAGCCCCTTGAAGGAGATTTTTCTATGGCTAATGGCACCGTGAAGTGGTTCAACTCGGAGAAGGGCTTCGGCTTCATCGAGCAGGAGGGTGGCGGCGCTGACGTCTTCGCCCACTTCTCGAACATCCAGGCCAACGGCTTCCGTGAGCTGCTCGAGGGCCAGAAGGTCGAGTTCGACGTCACGCAGGGCCAGAAGGGCCCGCAGGCCGAGAACATTCGCCCGCTGTAGTACTGCCCGGCACCCGCCTGGCAGTGAGGGGCCCGCACCGCGCACACGCGCCGGTGCGGGCCCCTCGGCATGCCACGACGACACCCCGCCGCACCGAGCCGCCCGCCCCCCCGCGGGCAGGGCGGGGGTTGCGGGCGCTCCTCGGGCGCCCACACCGGATGTGCGACCCGTCACGGATCCGTGCCGCCCCCGCGGCGGCCGGTAGGACGGGGGGCGCCGGCCCGGAACCGTTCCGTTTCCCTTCCGTCCTCTGCCGGTGCACCCTTGAGGAGCCGCCTCCGCCGGCCGGAGGAACGGCCCGTCATCACCGGGAAGGCGAGAACATGACCCGAGTCCTCTTCGTCGTGACGGCAGCCGATCACTGGACGCTGAAGGACGGCACCAAACACCCCACGGGCTACTGGGGCGAGGAACTGGCGGTGCCGCACAAGGTCTTCACCGGGGCCGGATGGCAGATCACCATCGCGACCCCCGGCGGGAAGCGGCCCACCCTGGACAGGATCAGCATGGGCCGCACCGCCGGCCTTCCGGGCACCCTGCGGGAGGTCGCCGACTACCTCGCCACGATCCAGGACGCGTTGGCGGCCCCGGCCTCCCTCGGCGCAGTGGATCCCGACGACTTCGACCTGGTCTTCTACCCCGGAGGCCACGGTCCGATGGAGGACCTCTCCCACGACGAGGTGTCCGGGGCGCTCCTCACCGGGCAGCTCGCCTCCGGCAGGCCGCTGGGCCTGCTGTGCCACGGCCCCGCCGCGCTGCTCGCGGCCAGGAACGACGACGGCTCCTGGCCCCTCGCCGGGTACCGGGTCACCGCGCTGTCCAACGTCGAGGAGAAGCTGAACAGCTTCGGACGCAAGGCCCCCTGGTTCCTGGAGGACCGGCTGCGCGAGAGCGGCGCGCACTACGCCAAGGGAGCGCTCCCGCTCCTGCCGCACATCGAGGTCGACCGCACCCTCTACACCGGCCAGAACCCCGGCTCGGCCAAGCGGCTCGCCACCCGGATGGTGGCCGACCTGGCCGGCTGATCCGGCCGGGGATCCGCTCACCCCGCAGCCGGGGAGGCGGTGAGCAGCGCCCCGACGGCAGCACGGACCTGACGGGAGACCACGTCCGGGGTGGAGGCGTCGAGCTTGCCGTCCAGGTGCAGGAAGGCCAGGCCGTGGACGACGCCCCACACGGCGGTGGACAGGGCCTCGGCGTCGGAGGCGGGGAAGACGCCCTGGACGATGCCGCGGACGTACGACCGGAGGGCGGCCGTCGCCGCGAGCCGGTGCTCGTTCGCGGGGTCGCAGGGTTCGGCGAACATCACCCGGAACAGCGCCGGCCGCTCCAGCGCGAACCGGACGTAGGCGACGGCGACCTCGGCGAGATCGTCCGGGGTGCGCGGCGAGGGGCGGGCGGCCGCCAGATGGTCGGCGAGCTCGGTGTAGCCCTCGCCCGCGACGGCCGAGACGAGGGCGTCGCGGTCCGCGTAGTGGCGGTACGGGGCGGTCGCCGACACTCCCGCCCGCCGGGCCACGGCGCGCAGGGACAGCCCCGCGCTGCCGTCCTCCTCCAGGAGCTCCCGGGCGGCCCGCAGGCACGCGGCCCGTAGGTCGCCGTGGTGGTACGAGGCACTCGCTCGTGGCATGGGTCACCCTCTCCGATGTTTGCACTGCCTACATCGCCGCTTTAATGTGAACGATGTACACATCCTAGTCGTGGGAAGAGGAAGAACCACATGGCCGGCGAACTGTTCACCCCGCTGCCCCTCCGCTCCGGAGCGGTGCTGACCAACCGGATCGCGAAGGCGGCCATGGAGGAGAACATGGCCGGCGCCGGCCAGCTCCCGGACGCGCAGCTGACCGGGCTGTACCGGCGCTGGGCCGCCGGCGGCGCCGGCCTGCTGATCACCGGCAACGTCATGGTCCACGCCGAGGCGCTGACCGGGCCCGCGGGCGTCGTCCTCGACGAGGCCGCCCCCTTGGAGCCGTTCACGGAGTGGGCGAAGGCCGGCAAGTCCGCCGGCGGCGCGATCTGGATGCAGATCAACCACCCCGGACGCCAGGTCGCCTCCGACATGCCCGGCGTCGTGTGGGGGCCGTCCGACCTCGGCGTCGACCTGGGCAGGCGCAGCGGCCGCTTCGGCCGCCCGACCGCCATGACCGCCCAGCAGATCGGTGCCACCGTCCGCCGCTTCGCCGTCACGGCCGCCCGCGCCGAACAGGCCGGGTTCGACGGGGTGGAGGTCCACGCCGCGCACGGCTACCTGCTGTCGCAGTTCCTGTCGCCCCTGGTCAACAAGCGCACCGACGCCTGGGGCGGCTCCCTGGAGAACCGGGCCAGGATGCTGCTCGACACCGTCCGTGCCGTCCGCGCCGCGGTCTCCCCGTCCTTCACCGTCGCCGTGAAGCTGAATTCCGCGGACTTCCAGCGCGGCGGCTTCGACGCCGACGACGCCCGCCAGGTGATCGGGTGGCTGGCACCGCTCGGCGTCGACCTGGTCGAGCTCTCCGGCGGCAGCTACGAGAGCCCCGCCATGACCGGCCGCGCCACCGACACCCGCACCCAGGCCCGCGAGGCGTACTTCCTGGAGCTGGCCCGGGACTTGGTCGTCACCAGCCCCGTGCCGCTGATGCTCACCGGCGGCATCACCCGGCGTGCCACCGCGGAGCAGGTCCTGGCCGGCGGCGTCGCGGTCGTCGGCATGGGGACCGCCCTCGCCGTCACCCCCGACCTGCCCAACCGCTGGGCCGAGGGCGGCGAGGCCGACCGGCGGCTGCGGCCGGTGACCTGGAAGGACAAGCCCCTCGCCTCGGCCGCCGGCATGGCCCAGGTCCGCCGCCAGCTGCGCCGCCTCGCCCGCGGCAGCGAGCCCCGGCCGAACATCCACCCGGCGGTCGCCCTGCTCGCGGAGCAGCGCCAGCAGCGGCAGGCCCTGCGCCGCTACCGCACCTGGCTGCCCGCGCGGTTGAAGGCCGCGGCGGGCCGGGCCTTGTAGCCACGGGCCGCGCACGCGTCCTGGTCCCGCCGAGGCCGGGACGCCTGCGCGCGCCGACCGGGCCGAGCCGACCGGGCCGCGGCCGACCGGGCCGAGCCGTTCGGCGCGGGCCGAGGAGGACGGCCGCGGCCCCGGACGCGTGCGGCGGACGTGCCCGGGCGTACGGAGCGGGGACCCTCGGAGCCACCGGGGGTGACGGCCGCGGCGGTGCGTGCCCGTCGGTGCCGCGCCGGGCGGCCGGAACGGGCGGCACCTCCGGGTGCCCCGCGACCGGCCGGATTCCTACGATGGAGGCAGGGGCCGACGGGGGTGGCGGGGGCGGACACAACCCCGGCGCCGGCGAAGCTGAAGGACGAATCCGGGGAGCGGCTCGACTGGAGCTACATCAACCACGTGGTCTGCAACGAGGCCGTCATCGCGTGCAACTCCGACGACGAGAACGGGAGTACAACACGTTCTGGCTCAAGGGCCAGCCGTACGCCCTCGCCTTCCTCCTCGACTCCGCCCACAAGGGCCCCGACGAGCCGGACCCCAGCACCTTCCACGGCGGCACCGTCTACCAGGCGTTCCTCAGCGCCCTCAACTACCACCGCTGGCACAGCCCCGTCGACGGCACCGTCAAGGCCGTCCGCAACATCCCCGGCACGTACTACTCCCAGACCCCCGCCGCCCCGACGCGGCGACGAGATCGGCTCGTTCCACTACGGCGGCTCGACCCCCTGCCTGGTCCTCGGGCCGGACGTGGACCTGAAGTTCGTTCCCGAGAAGTTCCCGGGCGACTCCAACATCAAGATCAACGCGGAGGTCGCACGGCTGAGGTAGTGGTCCGTCCCCGATCGGACGCCGCTGACCGAACAGCCCCGATCGAACACTTCGGCCCGCGTGCCTGCGGCCCGGCCTCCGGGCCGCAGGCACGCGGGCTGCCGCTGGACCGGACGGCCGCCGACGGGCCGCCGGGGTGGTCCTGAACCCCCGGCATGCCTCTCCCACCCGGGGTATTCGTCCTCGACATCTCGACGCTCCCAGCTCAGGGGCATTTCACCGTCGAATTCCATGATCCGTCCGGATAAGTGGAAGCACCGCATCTGGACAGTCCGCACCGCCCCGACTACAGTCGGTGCGGGGCCTGCGGCAGCAGGAAAGACAATGTGGGGGCGGCACATCACCGTACGGCGGCCGAATGCCGCCTCGATTGGTGATTCACCACGCCTTCCGGAAATCGGTACCGATCGGTATGCCCATTTCCGGAAGTCGGCTCGCGGAAACGCCTGGTCATCGCGGCGCCACGCGCTGCGCCGACGCGCCCTCGGAGCCCCTCGTCCGCACCTCGCCCGGATCGAAGGAGAGAGGCCCTCATGCCCCTGTCAGCGGCTGACCTCGCGAAGCTCGGCGACACCCCGGTCACGATCCAGTCGGACTGCTACCCGAACATCTACCTGCGCATGGACGGGACGGGCGTCACCGCCTTCGCCGGCGGCGGCGCGGGAACGGTCAACTGCCAGTTCGGTACCAGCCCGTGGACGGCATTCCGGGTTCGGCCGCAGAGCAACGGTTCGTACGCATTCGAGTCGGTGGCCTTTCCCGGCGTGTTCCTGCGCATGGACGGTGCCGGAGTTCCGGACGGCATGGCCGGAGGGGGGAGCCGTCAACTGTCAGTTCGGCGCCTTCGAGTACGAGATGTACACCCTTCGTCCGCAGGCCAACGGTTCGTTCTCGTTCGAGTCGGCGACGGCATTTCCGAACCATTTCCTGCGCATGGTGGTCGGCAGTGGAGTGACCGCCGCCACCGGCCCCGGCGGGACGGTGAACTGCCAGGTCAACGCCAACGGTGGCGGGGACGAGAAGTTCTACCTCAACGTCGCCTGAGCACCTCCGTGGGCCGGGCCGCACCTGCCGGTCGAGGTCGTCGGAAACCTCCTGAAACCGCTGCGCGGTAGCGGTGTCGGCGGAGATCCGACGGCCTTGCCGGTCGCGGTGCGGGACGCGGTGAGGAGCGCGCTGGTGCCCGAGCGGACGTGGCCGTGACCGCGGCGCTCGGGCGCCCCGGGCGCCGTCGATCGCCGGCACGCTGCCGTCCGTGCCACGCCGGCTCCGGATCACCGCGCCGGCTGGGGCGATCTCACGGTGCCGTCGGGGGACGGGTGACGGGTCGGTGCGGATCCGTCGGTCCGGCAGGCTGGGCCGGGCGCAGTTGCACGCAGCATTCGCCGGGGCTGGGGGCCAGGACGGCCTCGATGCCGCCGATGTCGAGGCCGTCGACGTAGCCGGTGAGGAAGGCGTGGTTCATTCCGCAGACCAGGCCGGGTGCCTTGGCGGCCAGCGGGTGGAAGGGGCAGTTGCGCAGGCGCACCTCGGTGGGGGCTTCGCGGACCGGTTCGAAGCCGTACGCCTCCAGCATCCGCTCGCACAGGGTGAGTCCGCGTTCGGCGCCGAGGCGGCCCGGGCGGCTCAGTTCGCGTTCCGTCCGGCCGAGGTCCCGCCCGCGGCGTCCGGCTGCCTCGACCGCCGCCTCGGCCGCGCTCCGGTCGCCGGTCTCGGTGAGGACGGCCTCCAGCAGGAGGTCGGCCAGGAGTTCGTGGCGGCGGTCGGGGATGGAGACGGTGATCTGGGTGTCGGTCGGCTCGTACACCTTGGGCTGGCGTCCGACTTTTCGTACGCCGTCGGGCGCGCCGTAGCGGGCTCGCAGCAGGCCGGTGTCAACGAGTTTGTCGAGGTGGAAGGCGGCGAGCTTGCGGGAGATGCCGATGCTGGCGGCGGCCTCGTCCCTGGTCACCGGGCGGCCGGCGCGCCGGATGAAGGCGAACATGCGGCGCCGGGAGTCCTCCCCGAGCACGCTCACGGACTCGATCGCGTCGGTCGGGTCCGTCGTCGCTTCGTCACTGGGCACGCGCCCACGATAACTCCCACGAGTGATGCCAGGGGTGTTCACGGGGTTTCTTGACCGGGCTGGCTTGACGACACACCTGAATAACGACAAGGCTTGTTGGCGAAATCACGGAAGGGGCAGCGTCATGGCCAGCGAGCAGCAGCTGCAGGCGAAGCAACCGGTCAGCGCGGTGATGGCGGGCCCGTACGGGCACCCGTTCCACCCGATCCTGGTGACCGTGCCGATCGGTGCGTGGGTGGCGAGCCTGGTGTTCGACATCGCCTCGCACGTGGTGGACGACCCGGGCTTCCTGACCCGCGGCTCGATGTGGTTGATCGCGGTGGGCGTCCTGGGCGCGCTGGCGGCGGCGACGGTCGGCTTCCTCGACCTGCTGGCCATCCCGGCCGGCACCCGGGCGTTCCGCACCGGACTGATCCACATGACGCTCAACCTGCTGGTGACCGGCGCGTACACCGGAGCCTTCTTCTGGCGGCGTGCGGCAGGCACCTCGGGCAGCGTCGGCGCGGGGATGCTCGCCCTGTCCGCCGTGAGCATCGCGGTGCTGGGCGTCTCCGGCTTCCTCGGCGGCAAGCTCGCCTACCGCTACGGCGTGCGGGTCGCCGACGAAGCCACCCAGGCCGAGGGCTACACCACCCGCACCCCGCCGGGCCCCGGCGCCGCCGGCCCCTCCCACTGAACCGACCCTCACCACCCGGAGCAGTTCATGGACATCGCAGCACTCATCACCTGGCTGGTCACCGCACTCGGCGGCTTCTACATGCTGGGAGTCTGGATCCAGCGCGGGGGCGTACGGCAGCAGCGCACCGGTACCAGCCGCCTGCCCGCACCGGTGCTGTTCGCGCACTTCGCGCTGGCCGCCGTCGGTCTGGTGGTGTGGATCGTCTACCTCGCCGCCGACAAGACGGCGCTCGCCTGGACGGCCTTCGGGCTGCTGGTCCCGGTCGCACTGCTGGGTTTCGTCATGCTGCTGCGTTGGATCCCGGTCCACCGCGCCCGCACCGCCCCCGCCGCTGCCCGCACCGCCCCCGCCGCTGCCGGTGCCGATGCTCCGGCCGAGCGCCACTTCCCCGTCGCGGTCGTCCTCGGTCACGGCCTCTTCGCGGTGGTGACCGTCGTCCTGGTCCTGCTCACCGCCCTGGGCGTCGGTGGCAGCTGAGCTGAACCAGCACTCACGCCGCCGCGCAGTTCCTGAACGCCCTCGGCACATCCACCGAATCGGACGGCCTGCGCGGCCTGACCGCCCACCTCCCGCTACGTGACGACCGAGGGCGGTGGCGAGTGGTTCCCCGGCCACCCGGAGTTCCTTCGGCTGGTCAGCGAGGCGCGGGCCGAACGGGACGCGCTGGTCCTGGCATCCCCGACTTCGCCGAGCGCCTCGCGTCGCCGAGCGCCTCGCGTCGCCGAGCGCCTCGCGTCGCCGAGCGCCTCGCGCCGCCGACCCGACGGGCCCAGGAGCTCTCCTCCTCCCACACCAAGGGCGGTTGGCGCGTGACAGTCTCCGGCTGCGGCGGGGTCCTCTTGTCGTCGTGGGCGACAGCTTGCCCCCTCCCTCGGGCGTGGGTCCGCCGCCAGTCGCTGGGTAGGCCGGGGCGAGGTGAAGGACCGGCATCCGGTACGGCCGGCCGGCGCTGACCCAAGGGCGGCCGGGGGAGTGGTTCCGCGCCGGGCCGGGCGTGGCCCGGGAGGTTACGGGGAAGGCGTCCGGTCCGTTGCGGGTGAGAGGTTTGAGTGTCATGGATGCTTCGGTGGACCGGATTGCCGAGCCGTGGGGCGGGCGCACCCCGTACGGCCCGGGGCAGGAGTGGCCGGTGCGGGTGGACGCCCACCTGGCAGCTGGGGTGGAGCCGGCTTCGGTGCAGGCGTGGGTGCCCACGGCGTCGCTGCTGCACTCCAACGGTGACGCGATGGACATCGCGGTGGCCGACGGCCGGATCGTGGGGGTGCGCGGACGCGCGTCGGACCGGGTCAACCGGGGGCGGCTGGGCCCCAAGGACTTGTTCGGCTGGCAGGCGAACGCCTCTCCCGACCGGCTGACCAGGCCGCTGGTGCGCGAGGACGGCCGGCTCGTGGAGAGCGACTGGCCCACCGCCATGCAGCGCATCGTGGACCGCTCCAAGAGCCTGCTGGACGAGCGCGGCCCTGGGTCGATCGGCTTCTACACCACCGGCCAGCTGTTCCTGGAGGAGTACTACACGCTGACCGTGATCGCCCGCGCCGGGATCGGCACCAACCACCTGGACGGCAACACCCGCCTGTGCACCGCCACCGCCGGCGAGGCGCTGAAGGAGACCTTCGGATCCGACGGCCAGCCCGGCTCCTACACCGACGTCGACCACGCCGACACCATCGCCCTGTTCGGCCACAACGTCGCCGAGACCCAGAGCGTGCTGTGGATGCGCATCCTGGACCGCCTCGCCGGCCCGCAGCCGCCCCGGCTGATCTGCGTGGACCCGCGGCTGACCCCGGTGGCCCGCAGGGCCACGGTGCACCTGGCACCCCGCCCCGGCACCAACGTCGCCCTGCTCAACGCGCTGCTGCACGAGCTCATCCGCACCGACCGCATCGACCACGACTACCTGGCACGCCACACCGTCGGCTTCGACGAACTCGCGGCCCGGGTCGCCGACTGCACCCCGCAGTGGGCGGCCGCCATCTGCGACGTCCCCGCCGACCGGATCGGCGAGGCCGCCGAGATCCTCGGCAGCGCGCAGCGGCTGCTGTCGACCGTGCTCCAGGGCTTCTACCAGTCCCACCAGGCCACCGCCGCCGCCGTCCAGGTGAACAACCTGCACCTGCTGCGCGGCATGCTCGGCCGGCCCGGCGCCGGCGTCCTGCAGATGAACGGCCAGCCCACGGCCCAGAACACCCGCGAGTGCGGCGCCAACGGCGACCTGCCCGGATTCCGCAACTGGGAGAACGACGAACACATCGCCGACCTCGCGAAGGTCTGGAACGTCGAACCGCGCGACATCCCGCACTACGCCCCGCCCACCCACGCCATGCAGATGTTCCGCTACGCCGAGCAAGGCACGATCCGGATGCTCTGGATCAGCGGCACCAACCCGGCCGTCTCGCTGCCCGAACTCGGGCGCATCCGCGCCATCCTGTCCCAGCGACGGCTGTTCACCGTGGTCCAGGACCTCTTCCTGACCGAGACCGCGCAACTGGCCGACGTGGTGCTGCCGGCGGCCACCTGGGGCGAGAAGACCGGCACGTTCACCAACGCCGACCGCACCGTGCACCTGTCCGAGAAGGCCGTGGAGCCGCCCGGCCAGGCCCGCCCCGATCTGGACGTCTTCCTGGACTACGCGAGCCGCATGGACTTCCGTGACAAGGACGGCGCCCCCCTGATCGGCTGGCACGACCCGCAGTCGGCGTTCGAAGCCTGGAAACGCTGCAGCGCGGGGCGGCCCTGCGACTACACCGGCCTGACCTACGAGATGCTGCGCGCCAGCGGCACGGGTATCCAGTGGCCTTGCAACGAGCAGGCACCCGGCGGCACCGAACGCCTCTACACCGACGGCATCGCCTGGGCCGACGCCGACACGTGCGAGTCCTACGGCAAGGACCTCGTCACGGGCGCGTCCGTGTCCGAGACCGAGTACCGGGCCCTGAACCCCGCCGGCAAGGCCGTCCTCAAGGCGGCCGGATACCTGGCGCCGCACGAGCAGCCCAGCCAGGACTTCCCCCTCCAACTGACCACCGGTCGCACCGTGTACCACTTCCACACCCGCACCAAGACCGCGCGGGCGCCCCAGCTGGACGCCGCCGCCCCCGACGTCTGGGTCGAGGCCTCGGCCCATGACGCGCAGTCGCAGGGCCTCGCCGAGGGGGACCTGGTCGAGGTCGCCACCCCGCGCGGCAGCGTGCGCGGCCGGCTGCGGATCAGCGGCATCCGCCCGGGCACGCTGTTCCTGCCCTTCCACTACGGCTACTGGGACACACCCCAAGGACACCGGCCCGCCGACGCCCACGGGCGCGCCGCCAACGAGACCACCGTCACCGACTGGGATCCGGTCTCCAAACAGCCCCTGTTCAAGACCTGCGCAGCCCGCCTGACCCTCGTCGAACGCGGTCACGGAGCAGTCTCGCCGGCGCCCACCACCACCGCCTCGGCACCGGTCGGCCCGGCCCCGGTGCCCCCCACCACCGGCGGGCCCGACGCTCGCGCCACCCAGGCCACCGACGCCTCCCGGGGATACGAGGAAGACGAGGACCGGTCATGAACGGCATCACCTGGACCCTGCGCGCCCTGCACCACGGCGAGAGCGAGCTCGCCGCCGAACTGCTGACTGTCGCCCAGCGCCACCGCACCGAACACGAGATCCACCACGTCGCCACCGACATCGCCCACTGGTCCCGGATCCACGCCAGGAAGATCGCCGGGGCCGCCGCCCCCTACGGACTCCACCTCCACACGGCCGCTCCCCATACCCCGCACGGCATCGTGGCCGTCCTGCGCGAGAAGCTGGCCGAAGCCGTCGGCCACCGCCCCGAGCCCGGACTCCTGCTCCTGCGCGACCTGCGCCACCTGTACCTCGGCGCCTCGGAGAACTCCCTGCACTGGGAGATGCTCGCCCAGGCGGCCCAAGCGGGCAGGGAAACGCCCCTCCTGGACCTGGCCACCGCCTGCCACCCGCAGACCCTGCGGCAGATCCGTTGGACCAACACCATGATCAAGAACCTGTCCCCGCAGATTCTCACCAGCCTCTGACTGCCCTGGGCAGCGACGGCTCCCGCCGCCGTCCGCCAAGACCCCAGCGCGCAGTGGTTCCTGAAGCCGGCCCGCCCCCGGCCGCTGCGGTGCGCGGGCGGGGCGGGGCGGCTGCGGCCACGCCGAAGTGAACGCGGCGGCCATGGCTCTCCTGCCGGAATCACGGCGAGCTCGGCCGCCGGCACGTCGGGCCGGGCCGGACGTCGGCGATCGAACGCGTCATGATCTCGGCGACGGCCGCGGCCTCGGGCGGCCGCCCGTCCTCGGCCTGGGCGTCGGCTAGCCGTTCGGCGATCAGGTCGTCAGCTCGGCGATCCGGCCCGTGAGTTCGACGACTGCCCGCACCGGCAGCACCAGGCCGGTGTCCAACGGGTGAGACAGCTCGGGACCGGCTTGGTGGGCGACGACGTCCTCGATCGCCTCGGCCGCGGACGCCAGGTCGAGCAGCCGGGAGGCCGTCGAGCGGCTCACCCGGAATTCGGTGCTCGCGTACGCGGCACAGCCGCCGTATCCGAGGGCGGTCCACACCCGCGCCCGGTGGTCCGCGCCCACCCGGAGCTACGACGCCCTGGTGCGCTACGCCGCCGACCTCGACGCCTCGATCTCCGTGCCGACGGGTGGAATCAGTACCAGCCCGTGCAGGCGGAGAAGTTCGAACCGGAGTTCTTCGCGTAGCACGCGTGGGACTGGATGTTGACGTCGTTCACCATGGACGTGTGGACGTCGCTCCCGTAGGCGACGTTCACGCTGTCGGACTGGCCCGCGGTGTTCGAGACGTACGCCTCGGCGCCGACGGGGGCGTTGCTGATGCGGGCCCATGCGGCACGACAGGTCGCGCTGTAGCGGAGCTCCACCAGGGCGCCGTCCGCGGCCCGCGCGCTCTTGGCGGTGATCGCGTCGTTTCCGCAGCCGGTGCTCGACGGGTCCTTGTGGTAGCAGGAACTGCCGTAGCACGACGCGTTCGGGGTGGCCCGGGCGGTGGGGGACAGCGCGAGGAAGGCGGTTGCGGTCAGGGCGGCGGTGCTCAGGACGGCGGCGATCTTCTTCATCTGCGGCTCCTCGTGTGACGAGCGGGGCGAAGGTCGGACGTGCTCCGTGATCGGTGCCTGTGCCGGCGAACCTGGTTTCGTGCGCGATGACTCCCCGTGACGGCCAGGGAGTAGGGAGAAACAGTAAAGGGGTCGGCCGAGGCGAGGAACAGAGGGACGGGCGGTCTGGCGGGATCCCGCGTCGGTGGGACTCATTCCGGGCGCCTCCCTCCTGCCGTACCCCCTCGGGGGCGAAGCTGCGCTGAGGGTCTGTGGGCGCTTCGGGTGAGGCGTGGCGTGTCCGGGGCGGGGGTGGGGAACGGATGGCGGACCCGAAGCCGAGCACCGGAGGATCCCGTATGCGACCCGAACCAGCTCTTCACCCGAAGGCGGCGCTGAGGTGTGGTGCTGTGCTGCTGATGACGGTGGCCCCGGCGGCGGGGTGCGCGGCCGGCAACGGCGCGGAGACCTACCGGATCGGGCCGAACAGCGTGAACGCCGACATCGGGGACCTGAAGCTGCGGGACGTGCGGCTGGTCGCGGATGCGGGAGGTAGCGGCACCGCCTCGCTGGCGGCGTACATCCTCAACCCGGGCGGGGAGCCCGACACCCTGACGGCGGTCAGCCTGGAGGGCGGCGGGGCGTCCGCGGCGGGCGGGGCGGCTGTCGCCCTTCCGCCGGGGCAGCCGGTCCAGGTCGGGTCGCCGGGGCAGCCGCAGGTGCAGCTGCCGGGTCCGGTCAGCCCGGGCACCTACCGGCTGGTCGGCTTCACCTTCGCCCACGCCGGCCGCGGCACCGTCAACGCCTACGTCGTCGGCTCCGCCTCTGCGTCGGCGCAGCTGTCGACGGCTCCCACCGTGGGCCCCACGTCCGAGGCCTCCCCTTCGCTGGCCCCGGGAGGCGGCGCGCCCACCGCGGAACGCTCCGCCAGGCCCACGGACATCGCCTCGGGCGCGGCGACGCCCGCCGCACCCAGCAGCCAGGCTCCCGAGTCACCCGGCACACCCAGCAGCCAGCCCTGACCTGCCCCGCCACAGGGGCGACACGGGCGGCGCCACCAGGGCGCGCCCGGGCTGGAAGGTCACCGCCAACGAGCTGTACATCGCCTGCACCGACCTGGTGCCCACCCTGCGCGAACTCTCCTGAGGCGCGCCGGCGGTGACGCTAGACAGGCTGTCAGGGGTGTCGGTAAAGCATCCGGCTGCGGTCAGGAGCCAGACGCGGTCGACGAGGGTGGCGGTACAGGCGCGCTTGCCGTCGCCGATGTTCGGCTTGGCGGTGAAGGCGAGCGCGGGGTCGGTAGGCTGCGGTGCGGGTAGGGCCCCGCTGCTACCTGTCATGCGCGGTTCGAGGATGACGGCCCTGGCGGAGGGGGCGATCGACTGGCCGATGGGGGACAGCCGGCATGGTGGCTGTCTTCTCCGGCCCGCGCCGCGCCGTGGGTCAGCATCAGTCCGGTCAGGCGCTGTCGTGGACGGTCGAACGGTGTCACGCGTCGAGGGCGGAGGCGAGTGCCGGCAGGCCTGCTTCGGGGTGGGCGCAGGGGGGCTCCGGCTCGGGGGTGCGGCGGAGCCGGCCGCCGCACCACGATTGGCAAATGCCCAGGTCAGCGCACGTTTCCCCGGGGCTTGAGGGGGATTCCCGGGAGCTCCGGGGCGGGCAGGCGGTCGCCCGGGTAGCCCTCGACTGCGCCGAAGCGGTCGGGATTCGCGGAGCTCATCCACTCCTCGCGGGCTCGGGTAATGTCCTCGTGGGACCGCCCGATGAAGTTCCACCACATGACGATCCGCTCCTCGAAGGGCGTGCCGCCGAGGAGGACGAGGCGGGCGTCGGTCTCGGCGGTGTTGGTGAGGGTGAGGGCGGTGCGGCCGGGGGCGACGTAGCCGAGGTCGGCGGGGTGCAGCGGGGTGTCGAGGAGGTGGACCTCGCCGCTGTCCACCAGCAGGCCGTGCTCGAAGGCCGGGTCCACGTCGAGGGTGACGGTGGCGTGCGGGCGCAGGGTGAGTTCGGCGCCGAGCAGCGGGGTGAAGGTGGGGACGGGGGAGGTGTCGCCGGCCAGGGTGCCGAGGAAGACCCTGGCCTCGCCGCCGTCCAGGGCGACCGGGCGGGGCGCGTGGTGGTGGAAGTCGCGGCCGGTGTGCCGGTGCTCCTCGGGCAGGGCGACCCACAGCTGGACGCCGTGCAGGACGGTGGTGGCGGCGGTGGAGACCTCGGAGTGGGCGATGCCGTGGCCGGAGGTCATCAGGTTGACCTCGCCCGGTCGGACGTAGGCGTGGATGCCGAGGCTGTCGCGGTGCTCGATCTCGCCGGTGAACAGCCAGCTCACGGTCTGGAGCCCGGTGTGCGGGTGCGGGGCGACGTCCATGCCGCCGGTGCTCGCCACGTCGTCGGGCCCGTAGTGGTCGACGAAGCACCAGGCGCCGATGGTGGTGCGGGAGCGCTGCGGCAGGGTGCGGCGCACGGTCATCGCGCGGGGGCCGCCGAGCGGCACGTCCCGGGCGATCAGGACCTCGACCTGCGGGGCGGCGGCGGGCGTGCGGGCCGTGTCGGTCTCGGCGGTGCTCACGGGGGTCCCTCCCGGGTGGTAAGTAGTTCTATATTCAACTATCATGCCATGGCAGAGTGGCGGGCGACAGCAGTGATCAGCCTAGGGAGTCCAGGTGAGTGGTGTGGCGGCGGTTCCGGGGGACCGGCGGGTCTTCATCGACAAGCAGAGCCCCCAGGCGTACAAGGCCATGGTGGCCGCCGCCGAGGCGGCCCGTGAGGCCGCGGCCGCGGCGGGGCTGGACCGGCGGCTGATCGAGCTGGTCAACCTGAGGGTGTCCCAGATCAACGGCTGCGCCTACTGCCTGCACGTGCACACCCGGGCCGCGGTCCGCGAGGGCGAGACCGCCCAGCGCCTGGGAGTGCTCGCCGCCTGGCGCGACACCGAGGTGTTCACCGACCGCGAGCGGGCGGTGCTCGGCCTGGCCGAGGCGACCACCGCCCCGGCCGATGCGGCGCTCCAGGAAGCCGCGTACGCCGCGGCGCGCGCGGTGCTGAACGACGAGGAGATCTCCGCCGCGGTCTGGGTGTCGATCGCCATCAACGCCTTCAACCGGGTGTCCATCCTGAGCAAGCACCCGGTCCGCCCCGCCGCGGCCCGGTAGCGAGTGGCCGGTGGCCGGTGGCCGGTAGCCGGTAGCCGGTAGCCGGTTTGTCGGAGGCTGGTTGTCCGAGGCCGGTGGTCGGTGGCCGGGCACCGGGGGCGCGGCCTCCGCCGTCCGGTGGAGAGCCTCCGTTGGTGGGCGTACGGCCGCTTCCTCCCGGGGGAGGATGACGGGCCGTCATCGCGGCGGCGAAGCTGGGCGGCGAGGGCGAGGAACTGCTCGCCGACGGTGAAGGGGGGGTCGCATGGCACGTCGTACGCTTTCCGCGCTGGTGGGGGCGGTCTGCCTGGCACTGGCCGGGCCGGTGGTCTCGGCGGGTGCGGCCGAGGCCGCGGGCGGGCGGCCCGGCCCGGGCGATCCGCGGGCTGCGGCCCTGCGGGCGGTGACCGGCGCCGGCGCGGTAGCGGCGATCGCGGAGGTCAGGGACGGGAAGGGGGTCTGGCGCGGGGCGTCCGGCGTCTCCGACCTCGTCACCGGCGCGCCGGTCCGCCCGGACGGACGGTTCCGGGCCGGCAGTGTCACCAAGGTGTTCACCGCCACCACGGTGCTCCAGCTGGTCGGGGAGGGGCGGATCGGCCTGGACGACCCGGTCGAGCGCTACCTGCCCGGACTGGTCCCGAACGGCGACCACATCACCGTCCGCCAGCTGCTCGGCCACCGCTCGGGCCTGTGGGACTCCACCAACGAGAAGGGCGGGGTCTTCCCCGACTGGACGGACCCGGCAGTCGTCCGGGCCTGGCTGGACCAGGGCGGCCTGACCCGGTCCGTCACACCGGCCCAGGTGGTGGCCTCCTCGGTGGCGCACCCGCCCGTGTTCCCGCCGGGCGCCACGTTCGGCTACTCCAACGTCAACTACACCCTGCTCGGCATGGTCATCGAGAAGGTGACCGGGCGCGGTTACGCCCAGGAGATCACCGCGCGCGTCCTGCGCCCGCTCGGCCTCACCGGCACGTACTTCCCGGGCGCGGCCACGGGCATCCGGGGCCCGCACGCGCACGGCTACTGGACGCTGCCCGCGGGGCCCGGCCCGCAGGGCGGCGGCGACCGGGACATCACGGTGGCGAGCGTCACCTGGGCGAACTCGGCGGGCGAGCTGGTCTCCACCCTGAGCGACCTCAACCGCTTCGACAAGGCGCTGCTGGAGGGCCGGCTGCTGCCGCCGGCGCTGCTGAAGGAGATGGCCGCGACCACGCCGATCGTGATCGACGGCGTGCCGGCCTCGGTGGGCTACGGGCTGGGGCTGGCCCGCTGGGAGCTCTCCTGCGGCCCGGTCTACGGGCACGACGGCTCGGTGCCCGGGTACGGCACCCAGATGTGGAGCTCGGGCGACCGGCAGGTGACGCTCTCCGTCACCCCGCGCGGGGACGAGACGCAGGCCGTCGCGCAGCTCCAGGCGGAGGCCGGCTTCCTGGAGCAGGCCTTCTGCGGCACCGGGACCGGCACCGGCACGGCGGCGGCCGGTGGGCCGGCCGCCGCGCCACCGAGGCTGGGCTGACCGTCCGCTGAACGGGCGGCCGCACCGCTCCGGCCCGTCCGCGTGGGTCCTCGACGGCGCGGACGGACCGGAGCGGCGCCGTTTCGGGGGCCGCCCGCCCGGCGGGCTTCAGGCCGCGCGGCGCTGCTCCGCCAGGTAGTCGTGGACGGGCGTGGCGGGGGCGAGGGTGAGGTCGGTGAGGATGTGGCTGGCCGAGACGACCTCCAGGACGGGCAGGTCGGCCAGCGGCGCCATGACGTGCGCGGAGAGCTGGAGCCGGGCGGGGCCGGTCCAGGCCTCCTTGACGGTGACGTCGGTGATCCGGGTGCGGACCAGGTCGCAGACCCGCAGGCCGCCGGTGTAGTCGGGGACGATCTTCACCCCGTACGTGGGCACGGTGATCTGCTCGCGCGCCTCGGCCGGATCCAGCGGCTGCCACTTGTAGGCCATGGTCGCGGTGGCGACCCGCTGGCTGCCGTGGTCGAGCGTGCCGACCAGGGCGCCGGCCTCGCTGAACAGCCGGGGGCGGCCCATCACCTTGGGGTAGGCGCTCAGCTCCCGGCCGGCGGCGGTGGCCGCGAAGTTGTCCAGGTACATGGCGTGCAGGTACTCGCCCTCCTCGTCGCCGTACCGGACCGGCACGACCTGGCCGGCCTCGACGTACGGGCCGAAGCCGTCGACCTCGCCCATCTTCATGACCTCGAAGCGGACCAGGGGCTCGTCGATCTCCAGGGGTTCCGGGACGACCGCGCGCAGGGCCCGCGGGTCGGTCCGGTAGACGACGTTGAGGTACTCCCGGTCGGTGAAGCGGGTGGCGCGGGGCGGGTAGACGGGGGCGGTCAGCGGGGTGGCGGCGTGGCGGAGGATCTGGTCGGCGCGCATCGGGGGCTCCTTCTGGGGCGGTTTGCTCGGTCTCCTCAAACGGATACCATGTGTATCGGATACACCATGCATCCGATCGGGGATGGGAGGCAAGCGCGCGGGAGCCCGCGCCGGCCACCGCCCCCGGAGCGCAGCACAGCCAAGGAAGTGAGTTCGATGTCGTTCACCGTTCCCGACCCCACCGGCCGCCCCGTCGCCGTCGTGGGAGCCGGCACCCTCGGGCGCCGCATCGCCCTGATGTTCGCCACCGGCGGCGGGGAGGTCCGGATCTACGACCCCTCGGCCGGGCAGCTCGCGGCCGCCCGCGACTACGTCGAGGCGCAGCTGCCCGCCGTCGCCGCAGCGGTGGGCGGGGGAGAGCCCGGCGGCGTCACCGTCGGCGACGACCTCGCCGGGGCGCTGCGCGGCGCCTGGCTGGTGATCGAGGCGGTGCCCGAGCGGCCGGAGCTCAAGCAGCGGGTCTTCGCCGAGCTCGACCGCGCCGCCGAGCCGGACGCGATCCTGGGCAGCAACTCCTCGTCCTACCCGACCAGCCGCTTCGTCGACTGCGTGCGGGAGCCCGAGCGCCTGGTGAACATCCACTTCTACATGCCGCCGGCGCAGAACGCGGTGGACGTGATGTCCAGCGGGCACACCGACCGGGCCGTGCTCGACCTGCTGCTGGCCGAACTCCCGCGCCACGGGCTGTTCCCGTTCGAGGCGCGCCGGGAGAGCACCGGGTTCATCTTCAACCGCGTCTGGGCGGCCATCAAGCGCGAGTGCCTCGCCGTGGTCGCCGAGGGCGTCGCCACCGCCGAGGAGGTGGACGCCATGTGGTCCGTCAACACCGGCCTGCGCGGCGGCCCGTTCCGCGCGATGGACCAGGTCGGTCTGGACGTCGTGCTCGACATCGAGGAGCACTACGCCGCCGAGCGCCCCGAACTGCCCGCCGGCCCGCGCGAACTGCTGGCGGAGTACGTCCGGGCCGGCCGGCTCGGCGTCAAGACCGGGCGCGGGTTCTACGAGTACGGCACGGGAGACGGGGCGGCCGCGGCCTGAGCCGACGTCAGTCGGGCGGTCGCGGTCGCGGTGGTGGTCGCGGTGGTGGCGGCGGGCACGGGCGGTGGCAGCGCGGGCTGGGGGGACCGGACCCTGGGCGGGCGGCGGGCGGGCGTGCGCAGCCCCGGAAAACCGGTGGCACCCGGCGCCGGCCGTGGTGAGACTGCCCCGGTGATCCCCTCGCCGCTGCCTCCCGCCCCGGACCCCCGCGCCTGGAGCATCGCCCCGGACCATCCGGGAATGCAGGACCTGGTCGCCGGTCTGGAGGTGCCCGCCGGGGTGGCGATGGGCGTCATGAGCGCCCTGGAGACCTCCCGGGAGCTCATCCGGCACTCCTACTTCCGGTACGAGTTCGCCACGGTGGCCGTCACCCACGCGCTGCTCGCCCTGGAGCAGGTCCTCGCCGACCGGTTGGCCGCCGAGGAACCGCTCCGGGCGCTGGTCGGGCGGGCCGCCGCCGAAGGGCTCCTGGGGGCCGGATCCGCCGCCCGGCTCGACCCGTGCCTGCGGCTGCGCGACGCGCTCGCGCGGGGCGTCGTGGCGAGCGACGACGTTGACCCGAGCCGGGCCGTCGAGCTGGTGCGCGCCGTCTTCGACGCCGTGTCCGAGCTGCTCCCGGCCGCGGCGGCGGACACCTCCGCAGCGGCGGAGGCGGCCGACCGGACCACGGGCACGGCCGACGCGTTCGCCGACGGGGAGTCGGACCAGGCGCGGCTCGACAGGCTGGGGGAGGAGCACCGGCAGGCCCGGTTCCCCAGGGGCTTCCTCGCGGTGGAGGTCGCGGGGGTGGACCTGACCGTCCTCGACGACGCCGTCGGCAGCGCCGTGTACCGGGAGGGGCGCGGCGGGTTCGACAGCCGCAGCGTCTCCGACCTCTGGCACCGCATCGCCGACCTCGACACGGTGGTGCCGTTGAGCGGGGAGCAGTACGGCCGCGAGTACTTCGCCAGGCTCCGGACGCTGGCCGGGCTGGTGGCGGCGCGCCACCTCCCACCCGCGAGCTGAGCGCCGCGCTCCGTGCGCCGGCGCCGAGCCCCGAGCCCGTCGGGGCCGGTCCCCGCCCGGTCCGCCGCCCGGTCCGCCGGCTGGTCCGCCGGCCGAGGCCGCGCCCGCCCGCCCGTAGACTGGGCCGGGCCGCCCGGCGGCACCGCCGAGCCAGGAACGAGACCCGAGGACCGCAGTTCGTGCCCAAGTCACCCACGAAGCGGCGCCCGCTGACCGTCGCCGCCCTCAACGACAGCGCCCTCGCCCTGTTCACCGAGCACGGCTTCCACACCACCTCGATCCGCGACATCGTCGCCCGGGCCGGGCTCACCCGCGGCGCCTTCTACTCCAACTACCAGGACAAGGAACAGCTGTTCCTCGCCCTCTACGACCAGCAGATCGACAGGCTGCTCGCCGACCTGCGGACCGCCTTCGCCGACACCGGGCCCGGCCAGGACCTCCCCTCCCGGCTGATGCGCGAACTCGCCGAGCGGCGGCGGGAGGACGAGGGCTGGTTCCTGCTGTCCATGGAGTTCACCCTGCACGCGGCCCGCCACCCGGAGGTCGCCCGCCGCCTCGCCGAGCACGAGGCCCGGCTGGTCGACGGACTGGTGGAGCTGATCGAGCAGGCGCCGGAGCACACCTCGCAGGTCCGCCCGCGCGACCTCGCCCGGCTGCTGGTCATCCTGCACGAGGGCTCCACCGCGATGCGGCTGACCGAGGAGGCCCGGGGCGAGCTCGCCGAGTTCCCGGAGGAACTCCTCCACCGGGTCGTGGACGGGCTGTTCCACGCCGGCGCCGGCTGAAAGGGCCCGCCCGGGCCGCGGAGTTCCGCCCGGCGGCTGCGGTGCGTACGGTGATCCGCACATCGTCGGAAGAGGGGTGCGCGAGGTGGCGGGTACGGAACAGGGCGGCTCGCAGGCGGTGCTGACCACCGAACGGCTGGTGCTGCGTCGGTGGACGACGTCCGCGGCCGACCAGGAGCGGGCCTTCGACATCTACTCCCGCTGGGAGGTCGCCCGGTGGCTCGGCCGGACGCCGCGTGCCCTGGCCGAGCCCGGGGAGGCCCGGGCCCTCATCGAACGCTGGCGGACGAGGTCCGCCGACCCGCGCTACGGCGTCTGGGCCGTCGAGCGCCGCGACACCGGCGTCGTCGCCGGCACGGTGCTGCTGGTGCCGCTGCCGGACGGCGACGGCGAGATCGAGATCGGCTGGCACCTCCACCCCGACAGCTGGGGCCGGGGCATCGCCACCGAGGCCGCCCGGGCCCTGCTGGCCAAGGGCTTCGCCGACGGCCTGACCGAGATCCGGGCGGTGCTGGCCCCGGACAACGCCCGCTCCGCGGCGGTCTGCCGGCGCCTCGGGATGACCGCTACCGGGCTGACCGACCGGTGGTACGGCCGGCGGCTCGCGGAGTTCCGGATCGGCCCGGGCCGGGGCGAGCCGGGAACGGCGGACGTGACGCTCGACCTCTGGCGCCGGCCGCTCGCGGAGGTCCCGGCCGAGGTCTGGGACCGCACCGAGCTGACCGTGCTCATCCTGGCCGACACCGGCATCCGGGAACTCCCCTCCGGCATCGGCCGGTTGACGAGGTTGCGAACCCTCGACCTCGGGCACAACCGGCTCACCGCGCTGCCGGCCGAACTCTTCGACCTCACCGGGTTGCGGGACTTCCTCTATCTGCACGACAACGTGCTGACCGCACTGCCCGAGGCCCTGGGGCGGCTCACCGCGCTACGCCACCTCAACGTGGGCGAGAACCGGCTCACGGAACTGCCGTGCGGCGTCGGTCGGTTGGCGTCTCTCATCGAGCTGCGCGCGCAGCACAACCGGCTCACCGCGCTGCCGGAGTCGCTCGGCGGGCTCGGTGCGCTGCGCGAACTCTGGCTGCGCGGGAACGAGTTGACCGCGCTGCCGGACTCCGTCGGCCGGCTCGCCGAACTGCGCGAGCTGGAACTGCGGGACAACGCCCTCACCGAGCTGCCCGCCGTGCTCGCCGGGCTGCCGCGGTTGCGCCGCCTCGACCTGCGCGGCAACCGGATCACCGAACTGCCCGACTGGCTGGGCGGGCCCGGGGTGCTGCCCGCGCTGGAGAAGCTGGACCTGCGGTGGAACGGGGTGCGGCCGCCGGAGCGGCTGGTGGCGGCGCTGGCCGCGCGCGGGTGCGTGACGCTCTTCTGAGCCGCCGGGCTCCGCTGCCGCCGGGCTCCGCTGCCGTCGGCTCCGCTGCCGTTGGTCCTGCTGCGGTGGGTCCTGCTGCCATCGGCCCTGGCGCCGTCGGCCGCACCGGCCGCACCGGCCGGAAAAGGATCACCACCGGCGGTGCGGAGCTGCTACCGTGGAACGCATGAAGCGCGCTGCACTCGCCACGACGACGCCGGAGAGAGTCCCGGCGCGCTGACTGCTGACCTAGTCCGAAGCCCCGGGGCGAGTGCCCCGGGGCTTCGCCGTTCCCGGACCCACTCGCCCGCAGACCGAGTGGAGACCACCCCGTGCACGACCACCTCGCCCAGGACCGCCCCGCCCACGACCGCTCCGCCCAGGGCCGCCCCGCCGACCGCCGGGCGGCAGCGGCAGCCCACGGCCTCCCGGCGCACGACCACCGCAGGCTGGGCCGCGAACTGGACCTGTTCGACACCGATCCGCTGATGGGCTCGGGCCTGCCCTACTGGCTCCCCGACGGCGCCGCGATCCGGCACTCCCTGGAGGAGTTCATCCGCGGCCGCGAGCGCCGGGCCGGCTACCGCCACGTCTACTCCCCGGTGCTCGGCAAGCGCGAGCTGTACGAGATCTCCGGCCACTGGTCGCACTACCGGGACGACATGTTCCCACCGATGGAGCTGGGCTCCGAGGAGGTGGTGCTGCGCCCCAGCCTGTGCCCCCACCACGCGCTGATCTACCGCTCACGCTCCCACAGTTACCGGGAACTCCCCTTGCGCATGGCAGAGTTGGGCGGCATGTACCGCTCGGAGCTGTCCGGGGTGCTGGGCGGGCTGACCAGGGTCCGGGCGATCCAGCTGAACGACGCCCACATCTTCTGCACCCCGGAGCAGGCGGCCGACGAGGCCGTCGCCGCGCTCGGGCTGATCCGCGAGGCGCACCGGGCGCTCGGCGTCGTCCCCGTCCGCTACCGGCTCTCGCTGCCCGGCGCGGGCGGCAAGTACGTGGCGGACCCAGGGCTCTGGGAGCGCGCCGTCGCCCTGCTCACCGACGTGCTGGAGCGCTCCGGGGTGCCGTTCGAGGCGGCGGAGGGCGAGGCCGCGTTCTACGGGCCCAAGATCGACGTGCAGATCGCCGACGGTGCCGGGCGCGAGTTCACCCTCTCCACCGTGCAGATCGACTTCCACCAGCCCGAGCGGTTCGACCTGCACTACATCGGCGCGGACGGCGCCAAGCACCGGCCGGTGATGGTGCACCGCAGCGTGATCGGCAGCGTCGAGCGGGTGGTGGCCCACCTGATCGAGCTGTACGGGGGCGCCTTCCCGGCCTGGCTCGCACCCGTGCAGGTGGTGCTGCTGCCGGTCTCGGAGGCCGAGCTGCCGCAGGCCGAACGGTTCCGGCAGCGCTGCCTGGACCTCGGGCTGCGCGCCGAGGTCGCCGGCCCCGAGCACGGCAGTCTCGGCGCCCGGATCCGGGAGGCCCGGCTGGTGCCGTACCAGGCGGTGATCGGGGCGAGGGAGGCGGCGGACGACCGGGTCGCGCTGCGGCTGCGGGACGGCCGCCGACTGGATCCGCGGCCGGCGGAGGAGGCGTGGGCGCGGATCGGTGCGCTGGTGGCGGCGTGCGAGGCGGAGCTGTGGCCGCAGGGCGCTCCGGAGCCGTCCGGCCGCTGAACGCGGGGCGTTCGGAGGGGGCGCGGGGGCGGCGGGCCACCGGCTCCGGAGGCCGCCGCACCGGTGGCGTACGTACGACTAGTGCGGCGTGCGGTGTGTCGGCCGGGCCGGGGGGCGGCGGCCGCCCGTCGAATGGGCGGGCGGCCGAGTCCACCGCCGCCGTCCCACCCGCATGGAGGTACCCGATGCGCATCCCCCGCGGCCTCGCCGCTCCCGTTCTGGCCGGCTCGCTCGCCCTCGCCGGAGCCGTGGCCGCCACCCCGGCGGGCTCGGCCGAGCTCCGCCCGCTGCCGCTTCCCGCCGTCCGGTACTGCGCCGCCGTGCTCGGGCACGTCCCGGGGGCGGACACCGCCGCGCAGGCCGTCGGGCGGGCCTGCGCCACGGACTACCGGACCGAGCAACTCGCCCAGGCCGAGGGCCGGTTCGAGGCCTCGGGCGCAGCGGGTCGGCCGCTGCCGGAGGAGTAGGCGCCGGTCGGCGCCGTCCGGGGGAGCGGAGCCCGTGCGGCGGCGCGGGCGGTCAGTAGGACTGGAGCTCGACCAGCCGGCCGTCCGGGTCGCGCAGGTGGGCGGTGCGCAGGGTGGGGCCCCACTGCGGGCGGTCGGTGGCCGGTGCGGCCGGGGTGGCGCCGTGGTGCACGCAGAGGTCGAGGGCGGCGTCCACGTCCGCCACCCGCAGCACCAGCATCGCGGTGTCCCGCGCGGGCGCGGCAAGGTGGGCGGGCGGTGCGCCGAGCGGTGCGGCCGGTCGGGCGGCCGGCTCGGCGGTGCCGAGGGCGGCGGCCAGCGCGGCGCCGTCGAAGAGGGCCAGCAGCGCCTGGTCGCCGAGGTCCCAGTTGGCGTACGGGCCCTCGGGCGAGCCCTTGACCAGGGCGGCGCCGGTGAGCGGGGGCAGGACGGCGCGGTAGAAGTCGAAGCACTCGGCGAAGCGGGTGGCGAGCAGGCGGGGGTACAGGGCGTCCACGGGCGAACTCCTGGCAGCGGGCGAGCGGTTTCCGAATTAGTGGGTCGGCACCCACTATAGGGAGGGACCCTAGACTGGCGCCATGGCTTCCGAGCACCCGCAGCCCGCGCCCGGGCTCCCGCCGACCGGACTCCCCCCGACCCTGCTGGACCTCAGCACCTACCTGCTCTCCCGGATCGGCAGGACGGCGCGCGGCCGACTCGCCGAGCGGCTGGCCGAACGCGGCCTGCGGCTCTGGGACATGGCGGTGCTGGCCGCGCTCGCCGACTTCGGCCCGCAGGCCCAGCGGGACCTGGTACGGCGGCTGTCCATCGACCCGAGCGACCTGGCCAAGGTCGCCGACCAGCTCGCCGCCGCCGGGTACGTCGAGCGCGCCAGGGACCGGCTTGACCGGCGGCGGGTGTCGGTCTCGGTCACCGAGGCCGGACGGGCGCTGCTCGCCGAACTCGACACGCAGGCGCGGACGGTGCAGGACGAGGTGCTCGCGCCGCTGGACGCGGCGGAGCGGCGGACGCTGCAGGAACTGCTGCTGCGGGTGCACCACGGGGCGGCGGTGGGGGAGGATCGGCGCGGCGGCCCGTGATCGTGCTCGGCGGCCGGACACTGCGCCAGCGCCCGCCTCGGCCCGCCCCAGTGCCTCGGCCCGCCCCAGCGGCCCGGCCCGTGCCGCCCCGGCCCGCGGCCGGCTCAGGCGGCGGGCTGCCCCGGGCGGCGGGCACCGGCGAACTCGCCCGCCCAGCGCGGGACGTCGAGCACGTTCTCGACCCGGGCGACCAGGGTGCCGGTCCGCTCGGCGTGGATCATCGCGCCCTCGCCGACGTGGATCCCGACGTGGTGCAGCGGGGCGTCGGGCCGGGAGAAGAACAGCAGGTCGCCCGGGGCCAGCGCGTCGCGCGCCACCGGGGCGCTGAGGTTGAACTGCGCGACGGTGTAGTGCCCGAGCTCGACGGTGCCGTGACTGGCCCGGTACCAGCAGTAGAGCGACAGGCCGCTGCAGTCGAAGCCGACCGTCTTCTCGCCCATACACACGCCGTTCGACCAGCCGTTGTCCTCGTCGCAGAAACCGAGGCTCGCGCCCAGCCGGTCACCGCCGCCCCAGGCGTACGGCACGCCGAGCTGGCTCGCGGCCACGGCGGCGACCCGGCGGCCCAGCGCGGCGGCCGACAGCGACGGGGCCGACACGGGCGGCGCCTCGGAGACCGCCTCGGACGCCGCCTGCGCCGCCGGGCCGAGCGCCGGGACGAGGCCCGCCCCGAGCGCGAGGCCGAGCATGCGGCGCCGACGGACTCCGGAGGACTGGTCGCGGCCGGACGGTTGGGACTCCATGGCGGTGCCTCCCGGGGCTGGAGGTGGACGGGCGCCCGGGGGCGTGGCCCCGGCGCAGGAACCAGGATCGCGCGCCGACGGGCTGGTCCGCCATCACCCGCAGCGGTGAAATCGCGGACGCACCGGCCCGGAAGCGGAGCGGAGCTCGCCGGAAAACGGGTTGACGGTCGTTCGAGAGGGGCCAACGATGGCGGCGAACGTTCGCCCGGCCGTCGGAGGCCGGGCTGTCGTACCGCCTTGGCAGGATGCTCCCATGCTCGTGACCCGTTCCGACCGGCGCCGTGACGACCGGCCCGCGCCCCCCGACGTCCGGGGCGACTTCGAGGTGCACCTGACCGTGGAGCCCGGAGCCGCCGAGGCGCTGGCCGCCTGGGCCCGCGGCCACGGCGTGAAGTTCACCCACATCCTGCTGGCCCGCGGTGCGGCGCCCTCGCAGCCGATGCTCACCCTGCGCGCCGACGGCACGCTGGAGGAGGTCGCCGCGGCGGCGGCCCGGACGGCGGACCGGCTCGCCGCGGCGGGGTTCACCGTCCGCCGGGCGAAGATCGAGGCCGCGCCGTGGGCCCGGGGCGTCCCGGAGTCGGACGAGGACGCCCTGGCGCACGGCCCCGGCCGGTACTTCGAACACCACGTCAAGCTGCTGCTCCCGCGCCCGGCGCCCGGTGCGGACGCGGGCGGTGCCCGCCTCGCCGCCCTCACCGCCCTGGCCGTGCGGCACGGCGCGCACCTGTCGCGCAATCCGCGCCGGGTGCGCGCGGACGGCCGGTGCGAGTGGTTCGTGACCCAGCGGTGCCGCTGGGTCGGCCGGGACACCGCGGGCCGCCGACTGGACGCGCTGCTGCGCGCCCTGGCCGCCGACGGCCGCGAAGTGGCCTCGGTGGAGCGCGAGTTCGTGGTGCTGGACAGCCGTGAGGCGCTGGACGCGGGATGGATCGACGAGCCCGGGCACGGTGCCCGGCCGCACGGAGGAGAGGAGCAGCGATGACCGAGGGCCAGTCCCCGGTGCCGGTGGCGTGGGAGGCACTCCGGTACGGGCCGTGGGAGGGCGTCGTCCTGCCCCGGCAGCCGCCGTCCGAGAAGGTGCGCAAGGACCGTGGCCTGCCCAGGAGCGTGCGGCCGGTCGAGGATGACGGGGTCAGCCAGCAGCCGGTCTTCGACCCTGCGCTCGCCGAGTACCCCCGGGCCCTGCGCCCCAGCGAGCCGGCCTTCGCCGACCCGCGGCTGGCCGAACGCTGGTTCGCCGCCCGGCGCGAGGCGCTGGACACCGTGCTGTCCGCCGTCGCGGCCTCGCGGTGGGCCGAGCACCTGGTGCTGCGCGGCAGCGTCCTGCTGCGCGCCTGGTACGGCGAGCAGGCCCGGGAGCCGGGGGACCTCGACTTCGTCGTGCATCCCGCGGACTGGAAGCTGGAGGACAGGCGCACCGACCGCCTGTTCCGGGAGCTCGCCGCCGGCGCCGAACGGCTCTCCGGCACCGTGCGGCTGCACGCCGGCGAGGCGGTCAGCGACGAGATCTGGACGTACGACCGGGTGCCCGGGCGCCGGCTCGTCCTGCCGTGGACGGCCCCGGGCGTCCCGGGCGGGACGGTCCAGCTGGACTTCGTCTTCACCGAGCGGTTGCCCGTCCCGGCCCGGCGCTGCGAACTGCCGGGCGTGACTGGCCAGTTGCTCGCCGCGACGCCGGAGCTGTCGCTGGCCTGGAAGCTCCTCTGGCTGGTCACGGACACCCACGCGCAGGGCAAGGACCTCTACGACGCCGTCCTGCTCGCGCGCACCGTCGAGGTCTCCTACGACCTGCTCCGGGACGTCTTCGCGCAGTCCGACGCCTCCCTGCGGCTGCGGTCCCTCCTCCCGCGGGACCTCACCCGCCTCGACGTCGACTGGGAGGAGTTCGCCAAGGACTACCCGCGCTTCGCCGAGCCCGCCGAGGAGTACCTGGCCGAGCTCGTCGCGCTGCTCCACCCGACCTTCGCCGAACACGGAGAGTACGCGCTGCGCGCCCGCTGGCTGGGCCCGCTGACGGAGGAGCTGCGGCAGGTGCTGGCGCGGTCGGGCATGGGCGCCGTCCAGGAGTGGCTGTTCCGGCGCTACCTGCTGCCGGACGACGCCCTGGTGGTCACCAACGAACTGCTCGACGGCGACCTCGCCGCCGCCCACCGCACCGTCGCCGAGCGCTTCGCCGACGGGCGGGAGGCCAGGCTGCCCCGGCTCGCGGAGGCCGCCGCGCGGTACGCCGCCGAGCTCGCCGACGGCCCTCGGGCAGGCGACGGAGGGGACGGAGGGAGCTGACGTGCCGCCAGGGAGCCCGCACGCCCGGCGGCGTGGCGGCGCGCTCCGGGGTCAGTCGATGTAGTTGGCCGTGCGGTAGCCGCCGCCGGCGGTCCGTTCGACCTCGGCGGCGCCCCAGGTGTGGGGCACGGCGAGCTTCCAGCGGGCGCGCAGGACGGCGTGCTCCTCGCGGTTCCTGGTCACGTACCACTGGCCCATGCGGCACCAGGCCAGGGGCTCGTCGGCCTCGGTGGCCACCGCCCGCACCAGCTGCGCCGCGTGCCGGGCCACCTCGCCCTCCAGGGCCTCCAGGTACTGGTTCATCCGGTAGGTGGCCTGGTCGCCGTGCTGGAACATGGCGTGGTCGGAGCCGGGGGCCATGTGCAGCCGACCGTCCTTCAACACCGTCTGGCCGCTGCGCTCCACCTCTCCCGGTCGGGCGCTGCCCGCGATCCCGGCGTTGAGCCGGTTCAGCAGCTTGGCCTTCTCGGGGGTGGCCTCCGGGATCTGGCCGCCGCCGGTGCCGCCCCGCGCGGCGTAGACCTCGTGCAGGTCGTAGTCGCCGGTGTAGAGGTAGCGCTTCCAGTCCGGGTAGGTCTTCAGCTGCACCAGCTCCGGGCCGCCGTCCGGCGTCCCCACGGCGATCGGCACGTACTCCACGCCCCCGTCGGTCCGTACGATGTCGAGGGCCTGGACGGCTGGGGGCGGGGTGTCGATCCGCACGCCGACCAGGCCCTGGTCGTTCCAGTGGCCGACGAAGCCGCTCAGGTCGTGCTGCTGGAGCCAGGCCAGGACCTCCGCCGGGTCGCGCTGCACCTGGCCGGGCCCGGTGCCGTACTTCTTGGCGACGGAGGACGGCTTGATGGACTTCTCCAGGATGGTGTGCGGCTTGGGCCTGGCACCCTCCGCGATGCGCCGGATGGAGTGCTCGCCGGTCTCCCGGACGGCGATGGTGTACTTGTACTTCCGGCAGACCTCGGAGATGGCGGCCCAGTGGTCCTCCCACACGATGTTCCGCAGGTCGGCCGACCGTCCGCCCGAGGTGGGCTGCCCGTCGCGGGTGGTGGCCTCGCAGATCCTCAGCACGTTGTTCTGGTCGAGCTGGATCCGGGGCCGCCGCGGGGCGGGCGGGTCGCCCGGCGCGCGCTGGAGCCCGACGGCCGCCCGGCGGTCGTCGCGCCGGTCCGCGAGCATGCGCCCCGCCGCCGCGTTGCCGACGGTGCGCTGCAGGGCCGCGCCGCCCGTCGGGGGCGTCCCCTCGGAGTGTGGTCCGGCGCCGGGCCGTCGGGCCGGGCCCGCCTCGCGCTGGGGCTGTCCGGCCCGCTGCGGCTGGTCCTTCGCGTGCATGCTGCAACCTCCTCGGTCCGCTCCGACCTTTTATACAAGGGGAGTTCACCGATGGCGGGGGAATGTCCCGGCGCTGCCCGCGCGGTCCGGCCGGTCGGCCCCGGGGGCTACCCGGCGGTGCACTCCCGGACCCGGCCGCCGGCCGTGCCGACGGGCGGACGGCCGGACCGGACGGGGTGGAGGGCCGGACCGAACGGGGGTGGAGCGCGCCCGGGGGTGCCGTCCGGGCCGCAGCGTCAACCGTGTTTGACGCCCGGCGGGCCCAGGGTGCCGTGGCGGCAAGGAGGTTGGGCGTCGCACCCCTACCCTGGGGGCCATGAAGCAGCACATCGTCACGTTGGTCCTCGGGGGCCTTCTGCTCGGCATCGTCGCGTTCGGCGCCGGCTGGTACGCGGCGGACTCCCGGCAGACCGCCCCGGCGCCGACCTACATCACGGTGACGCCCGAGCCGGTCGCCACTGGCGCCGTCTCGCCCCCGGCCTCGGTCGGCGGCCGGTAGCTGCACCGGGCTCCCGGCGGACGGCCGGTGGCTACTGCCTGACCGCCCAGAAGCGGTCGGCCATGTTGTCGTACGCGACCGAGGCGGACAGCGACTCCGCGGGCTCCTTCCAGAGCATCTGCCACTGGCCGTCCCCCGGGTCGTTGTCCACGATCACCTCCAGGCCGCGTGCCGTGTTCACCCAGCTGCTCGCCTGGTCGCGGAAGCCGTAGTCGGCGAAGTACACCGCGGCGTCCTCGTGGAACAGGTTGAACTGGATCCGGCGGCCGCCCCAGTTCCGGTCGGCGTAGAAGCAGTAGAAGGAGGGCTGGCTGGCCGGGGTCGGGCAGTTCTTCCAGTCCGGGCTCCGGAGGGAGCGCCGGCTGTGGTCGCCGCTCCACGGCGGGGCCTGCGCCTGCCCGGGCAGCGGGAGCACCACCACCGTCCCGTCCGGGTAGCTGACCTCGTTGGCGGCGCTCTGCCGGCCTCCCCGGCCCGCGGCGAGCTGGACGTCCACCGCCCGCTGGAGCGCGGCGCGGTCGCCGTCGTCCAGGGCGGTGATGACGGCTCGCCGGTCTCCGGCCGGGGCGTGTGCGGCGGCGGCCTGGGCGCCGAGGGGCGCGGCCAGCAGGACGAGGGCCCCGACGGTGCGGACGAGGAGTCGGCGGAATCGAGAATGCGTCATATGCCAAACGTAGCCGTGCGCATACCGCCGGTAACCTGGCTTTCCCGATCAGGCGGCGTGCAGACGGAGGGGGTGCGCCGGTGCGTACGCGCCCCCGGATCGGAGGGACCTCCGGTGCGCGCGTGCCCGTGGCGTCAACGGGAGGGTGCGGGACGCCCGGCCGTGTCGGCGGGGCCCGGCACCAGGGGAGCGGTGACCTGCCGGGCCGGCGCGGTGTCCTCCTCGGTGGGGTCGTCCGAGTCCACCGAGGCGGTGACCGAGCTCGTCGCCGAGGAGGCCAGGCCGAGGACCAGGAAGAGGACCAGCAGGCCGCGCCCGCCGCCGCTCAGGACCAGCGGACGGGTGGCCGAGACCGGTCCGCCCGGCTCGCTGCCCGGCTCGTCCCCGAACAGGCGCTTGGGGTAGGCGGAGGTGAGCATCACCAGGTAGGCGGTGTAGCGCAGCCGGTAGCGCAGGACCGCGGCCGTCGCCTCGTACAGCGGCTGCGGCATCCGGCCGAGCACCAGCACCACCAGCCACAGGACGAACGACGCCGCCCACCACCCGGCGTACAACAGGCCCTGCACGATCGAGGCCGGGATGACGAGGACGATGCGGAACAGCACCGCGAGCCGGTTCAGCCCGCCCGGCCGCAGCCCGACCTGCACGGGGTGCTCCGGGGCCTCGAAGCGGAACGGCGGGTAGCGGTCCCCCGTGAGCATCAGGTACGCGGTGACCCGGGTGTCGTACGGGACGAAGGCGGTGAGGTAGGCCGCCGCGAAGCCCGGCAGCCGGCCGAGCACCAGTGCGCCGAACCAGCCGACCACGGTGACGAAGAACGCCACCACCGACAGCACCCACACCACCACGAACTGGGGGACCAGCAGCAGCGCGCGCAGCAGCACCGTCCAGCGGTTCTGCGGGCCGGGCGCCGGCATGTCCAGCACCGGGAGCCACTCACGGCTGACGGGGGCGGGGGGAGCCTGCCACATCCGGGCCTCCACGGTCTCGGGACGACGGGACCCGGCGGTCGGGGGGACGGCCGGGTCCCTCCGAAGATCGCAGCACCCCGGCCGCCGCGCGCGCCGCGCTGCGCCGGACGGGGCAGCGCGGCGGCGGCGCGGCGCGGCGCGGCGGGGCGGGGCCGGTGCGGTGGGACGGGTGCCGGGTGGGGGATGTGCGCCCGGCGTGGTCAGGAGATCTTCGCGCAGAGCGGCTCGGCGGAGCCCCGCCCGATGGTCACCGTCCGGTAGCCGGTGGCGCTGATGTCGATGGTGTAGTCGCCGTCGACGGTGTAGAGGTCGCGCGGCAGGTTGCCGCCGCCCGGGCTGACGCCGAGCAGGACCGGTCCGTGGGCGTGCCAGGTCTGGGAGCCGTCCGGGCGGTAGTCGACGACGGCCCGGCCTCCGGCGTCCGCGTCGTACCGGGCGCCGGTCGCGGTGTTGGTGAGCCGCAGCACGAGCGCGCCCCGGAACGCGGCCCGCCGCACGGTGGTGCCGTCGGGCGCGTACTCCAGGACCCGCCGCTGCACCTCGTCGACGACGGGCGCCATGTGCACGGGGGCGTCGCAGCGGGAACCGGCCGGGAAGTCGGCCGGCGGCGTCGGGGCGGGCTCCCAGCCGCCCCCGTGACCGGAGGCGGGCGCGGCGGGGGAGGCACCGGCGGGGGTGCTTCCGGCGGTGGGGGCTCCGGCGGGGGAGGCCCCGGCGGGAAAGGCCCCGGGGCCGGGTACGGCGCCGGCCGGGACGGCCGCCAGTGCGGCGAGGGCGACGGCGGTGACGGCGGCCAGCGCGATGGGCGCGGCGGTGAGCGGGGTTCGTCGCATGCTCGGTCCTTCCGATGAGGTGTCGGGCCTGGGCGGCCCCAGCGTGGCAGGCGCCGCTGACCGGATTCTCACCACGAGCGCGGCGCGCCCGCCGCCCGGGGATCGCGGCCCGGGGGGCTCCCCGTCCGGCCGTTCGGGCGCCTAGGGTGGCCCGCCATGGAGTTCCGACTGCTCGGCCCGTTCGAGGCCGGCCACGACGGCGAACCCGTCCTGGCCGGCAGCCGCCGCCAGGAGCGGTGCCTGCTGGCCGTCCTCCTGCTGGAGGAGGGCCGGGCCGTCACCACCGACCGGCTGATCGACCTGCTCTGGCACGGCCACCCGCCCGCCCGCGCCCGCGGCACCGTCCACACCTACGTCGGACGGCTGCGGGCCCGGCTGCGCCCGTACGCGGTGGTGATCGAGACCCGGCGCGACGGGTACGCCCTGCCGCCCGGCCGGCACGCCGTAGACGTACGGGAGTTCCTCGACCTGACCGCCCGGGCGGCCGCCACCGGCGACCCCGGTGAGCGGCTGCGCTGCCACGACCGGGCGCTCGCGCTCTGGCGCGGGCCGCTGCTGGCGGACGTCGCCGACGAGGACCTGCGCGAGCGGATCGGTCGGCGGCTGTCCGAGCTGAGGCTGTCCGCCCTGGAACAGCGGGCCGAGGTCCTGCTGGCGATGGGCCGCCACCAGCAGGTGCTCGCCGACCTGACCGTGCCCTCGGCCTGGCCGGCCGGCACCGCGGAACCGGCCGGCCAGGCCGAGGGCGCGGCCGGGCTCCTCGCCGACGACCTGCTCGCCCGGGAGCGCCTCGTCCTCGCCCTGATGACCGCCCTCTACCGGGCCGGGCGGCAGTCCGAGGCGCTCGCCCTCTACCGCCGCACCCGGTTGCTGCTGGTGGACGGCCTCGGCGTGGAGCCCGGCGCCGAACTCGCCGCGCTACACGACCGCATCCTGCGGGCGGACCCCCGGCTCGACCGCCCTCCGGCGCCGCTCTACGCGGTGCGGGTCGGCGACCAGTGGCTGCCGTGGAGCGCGGGCGGTCACCCGGCGCTGGAGTTCTGCAACACCTACGCCGGCTGGGGCGGCGCCCCGCTGCCGGGGGCGGACTGGCTGCGCGGCTACCCCGCGCTCGCCGTCTGGGCCGGCCACCACGACCTCGCCGACGAGCCGGTGGTCGAGGCACTGCTGCGCCGGGCGGCGGAGCGGCCCGAGGAGGCCGACGCCGTACTCGCCGACGCCCGCGCCTTCCGGTCCGCGCTCTACGCGGCGCTGACCGACCCGCAGGACGGCGCCGCCTTCGGCGCGGTGGCGGCGGTGGTCCAGGAGGCCGGGCGGTCCGCGGTCTTCACCCGGGGCGAGGACGGCCTGGCGCACTGGCGGCTGCCACCGGCCGTCGGCCTGCCGCTGCCGCTCCACGCGGCGGCCCGCTCGGCCGCCGAACTGCTCGCCGACCCGCGCCGGTTCACCGTCCGCCGCTGCCCCGGAAGCGGCTGCGGCTGGCTGTTCCTGGACGCGGGCGCCCGGCGGCGCTGGTGCAGCCTGGCAACCTGCGGGACCGTCCGGACCTCCTGAGCCCGGTGCGCCGTCCGCCCTGGGAGCCCGGCTTTCCCACACCTTGACGAACTCATGACACTGACGGACCATCAAGCTGGCGCGCGCCGAAGCTCCTCCACCGTCCCTCCCCACGGACCCCCACAGGAGGACAGTCATGCGACTGCCCCGCCGAGGGAAGCCCGCCGCGGCCACCGCCGTCCTGCTGGCCCTCGCCCTCGCCACCCCGATCACCGCCAGTGCCACCGGGACCACCGGGACCGCTGGGTCCGGCACCTCCGGCACGTCCGGCGCGTCCGGCGCCCGGACGGACACCGGCACCGTGCGGCAGTACCGGCTCGACGGCCCGCGCACTGTCGCCGAGCGCACCGCCGTCGCCGCCACCGGAGCGTCCGTCGACGCCGTCCTGCCGGACGCCGTCGTGGTCACCGCCACCGCCGCCGAGGCCACCCGGCTGCGCGCACTGGGCTGGTCGCCCGTCGCCCTGCCCGGCCCCGAGCACGGTGCCGGGCAGGGCGACGACGGCCTGGCCGGGCCGGTGTACGACTTCCCGCAGGCCGACTCCGGCTACCACAACTACGCCGAGGCCACCGCCGACATCGACGCCGTGGTCGCCGCCCACCCCGACATCATGAGCAAGCGCGTCATCGGCACCTCCTACGAGGGCCGGCCGATCGTCGCGGTGAAGATCAGCGACAACGTGGGGACCGACGAGGACGAGCCCGAGGTGCTGTTCACCGCCCACCAGCACGCCCGCGAACACCTCACCGTCGAGATGGCGCTCTACCTGCTGCACGAGTTCGGCGACAAGTACGCCACCGACAGCCGCATCGCCAACGCCGTCAACAGCCGCGAGATCTGGGTCATCCCCGACCTCAACCCCGACGGCGGCGAGTACGACATCGCCACCGGCCGCTACCGCAGCTGGCGCAAGGACCGCCAGCCGAACGCCGGCAGCAGGAACGTCGGAACCGACCTCAACCGCAACTGGAACTACAAGTGGGGCTGCTGCGGCGGCTCCTCGGGCTCCACCTCCAACGAGACCTACCGGGGCAGCGCCCCGGAGTCCGCCAAGGAGACCAAGGTGGTCGCCGACTTCGTCCGCAGCCGGATCGTGGGTGGCAAGCAGCAGATCACCGCCGCCATCGACTTCCACACCTACAGCGAACTGGTCCTCTGGCCGTACGGCTGGACCACCGCCGAAACCGCCCCCGGCATGACCGCCGACGAGCACGACACCTTCGCCGCCCTCGGCCGCGGCATGGCCGCGACGAACGGCTACACGCCCGAGCAGTCCAGCGAGCTCTACATCACCGACGGCGCGATCGACGACTGGCTGTGGGGCGCCCAACGGATCTTCGCGTACACCTTCGAGATGTACCCCGGCCCCAACGGCAGCGACGGCTTCTACCCGCCCGACGAAGTGATCGGCCGCGAGACCAGCCGCAACCGCGAGGCGGTCCTGCGCCTCGTCGAGACGGCCGACTGCGTCTACCGCGCGATCGGCAAGCAGCAGCAGTACTGCGGCATCTCCACCTGAGCGGGCCCCCTCGGTGCCGGCCGCGGGCCACCCGCGGCCGGCACCCGGCCGTCGGGCCGCGCATCGTCGCTGGCGCGGAAGGCCGGGGCACCGACCGCAGAGTGGCTGCCCTCGCGCGTGCGGGGAGGATGCCGCCAGGCCGAACGGGGCCAACAGGATCGGCGGCTGACCCCCGGGTGCGGGGAGGAGCTGTACCTGGAGTGCGCGCAGGTCCGCACGTGCGGCTGACCCCCGCGGGTGCGGGGAGGAGATCTCGGCGGCGTAGCGGCGGAACGTCCGCTGCGGCTGACCCCCGCGGGTGCGGGGAGGAGGGCGGACCGGCACTCCAGATCATGACCAACTACGGCTGACCCCCGCGGGTGCGGGGAGGAGGCCAAGGCGCCGACCGCGCCGACGGTGAGGGTCGGCTGACCCCCGCGGGTGCGGGGAGGAGGCCAAGGCGCCGACCGCGCCGACGGTGAGGGTCGGCTGACCCCCGCGGGTGCGGGGAGGAGACGAGGTACCACGCTGTCACACGGGCCTGCTGCGGCTGACCCCCGCGGGTGCGGGGAGGAGCGGAGCCACCCATGCCCGACCCCGTCCGCTACTGGCTGACCCCCGCGGGTGCGGGGAGGAGACCACCGGACAGGGCGTCGCCGCAGCCGAAGACGGCTGACCCCCGCGGGTGCGGGGAGGAGATATGCAAGCCAACGATGCCCAGACGCTGGTGCGGCTGACCCCCGCGGGTGCGGGGAGGAGGCCCCGAACCCCGGTCAGGGCGAGGGCGCGGGCGGCTGACCCCGGCGGGTGCGGGGAGGAGGCTTTGTGAGCTGGGGCGATGCGGGGGCTTTGCCAGTTCTTTACTGACCGGCGGAGTGCCCCGACACCCTGCCGCGCCCCCGAAGCTCAGTTCGTGCCCTCAGCCCCGGCCGCATGCCCGGGTTCGAGGACGAAGACCGGGATCTCGCGGTCGGTCTGCTCCTGGTACTCGGCGTACGACGGGTACGCCGCGACGGCGCGCTTCCACCACTGGGCCCGTTCGTCCCCGGTGACCTCACGGGCCGTCATGTCCTGGCGCCGGGGGCCGTCCTGAAGCTCCACCTGCGGGTCGGCCCTGAGGTTGGAGTACCAGGTCGGGTGGCTCGGGGAGCCGCCCTTCGAGGCCACCATCGCGTACCGCCCCTCGTGCTCGACGCGCATCACGGGGACCTTGCGGATCCTGCCGCTCTTCGCGCCGCGCATCGTGACGATGACGACCGGCAGGCCGGTGTCCCGAAGCGTCGTTCCCTGTGTGCCGCCCGAACTCTCGTACAGCTCGACCTGTTCGCGCACCCACTGCGCCGGACTGGGGTCGTACTCGCCCTCAAGAGGCATGGCCTTCACTCCGTTGTCGTGTACGGACGGTGTCGTGACCGCCCGGCACCAGTGTGACGGCCGATCCCGGCGCCGCACCGCACGACCGCCCGGCGCGGACGGGGGTGCTCAGCGGTACCAGGTCCGGATGGCGGCCGCGGTCTCCCGGACGTCGGAGGTGCCGGCGCGGATGCGGGAGGCCAGGTCAACGGCCTGCTTGGGCTCGGCGGTGACGATCACCCCGGAGGCGCTGAGGTAGGAGGCGGCGACCACGGCGGCGAAGTGCTCGTTGGCGGACTCCAGGGCCGGGACGCGGATGAGTTGGTGCATCAGGGCCGCCGCGCGCTGGTGCGCGCCCCCGTACACCGGGACCTCCATGACGGTGTCGGCGTGTCGGGCGACGGCGGCGGCGAGGGTGCCGTAGTCGGTGACGTCCGGATCGCTCGGCAGGAACTGGTGGGCGACGTCGAGCAGCCAGGCCCGGTCGATCCGGAGGATCACGCGGCGTCCGCCCCGGCCGTGCGGCTGCTGCGGGGGTAGGGCCCGAACTCCTCTTCGAAGGCCGGCCCCCAGGCCTGGGCGAAGTGCGCGGCGGCGGTCAGGAACCGCTCGCGCCGCTCGTCGGCCTCCTCGGCCAGCACCTTGCGGGCGTAGTCCGGCAGGCTCATCCCGGCGGCTTCCGCGCGCTGCTCCAGGGCTTCGTGCACGGTGTCGTCCAGTCGGACGTTCAGCTGCTTCATGCCGACGAGCGTAGCGGCCGGTAGGAGCTGCTACAAGGTTGAGAGGTCCCGGCTCGAAGGAGGGAGCGAGGAATGCACGGAAGAAACCGTTCGTTCGGTTTTTCGGCAGTCAACGATGGAAGGACGGGAGGGCGAGTTCTCGGGGCAGGCGGGACGTCTGGTCGTCAAGGGGGCGATGGGGCTTGACGGGGTGTGGGGAGGGGGAGTGGTTGGCGGGATTCCCTGGCATCGTCTTGTCGCCCGTGGGTGGGGCGCAGCTAAGATACGGGGTGTTTGGTTTTGTTTTCCGGGAGCTCAGGGCGGGGTGGTTTCGGTGGTACGGCAGGAACGGGCGCTCCGGACACGTCGGCTGATCCTGGAGGCGGCGGCTTCGGTGTTCGACGAGTTCGGGTACGAGGGGGCGACCATCGGTGAGGTGGTCTCCCGGGCCGGCGTGACACGGGGCGCGGTGTATTTCCATTTCGCCTCGAAGCGCGATCTGGCACAGGGCGTGGTGGAGGAGCAGTTCGTCCAAGACGGGGTTCCGGAACGGAGTTGCAAGCTCCAGGAGTTCGTGGACACCGGGATGGTCGTGGCGTACCTGATGCCGCGCGACCCGCTGCTCAGCGCGGGGGCCCGGCTGTCCCTCGGGCAGGACCTCTTCGACGATCTCGGCGGCGGCGCGATCCCCGGTTGGATCAGCCGGTTCGAGGCGCTGCTGGTCGCGGCCGCCGAGCGCGGCGAACTGCTCCCGCACGTCGTGCCGGCGGACACCGCGTGGCTGCTCGTGGCCGCGTGGACGGGGGTGCAGATCCAGTCCCAGAAGCTGTGCGGCCGGTCCGACCTGGAGGCGCGGGTGTCCGCGCTGTACCAGCACCTGATGCCGAGCATCGCGGTGCCGGGAGTGCTGGGCTCGTTGCAGATGGGGCCGACCCGCGGCGCCCAGGTGGTGGCCGAGGCCGCCGCGGCCCGCGCGGCGGCGGAAGGGGCCGCGGCGCAGGACGCCCCGGACGGCGCGGGCGGCAGTGACGGCGCCGTTTCGCGGGCCGCGGCGCAGGCGGGCGTCGGGGTGGGCTGAGCCCGAGGGCCGGCCTGGCGGGGGCCACTGGTCCGCCCGCTCGCCGGAAGCCGGGCGGACCCGGACGAATCGACGGACGGTGCATCGGCGGCGACGGGGCCAAGTGGCCCGGTGGCCGCCTTTGGCGTGCCCGGAGGCGGGCGCGACGGTCACGCGGTGTGACGGGATTGCGGCGAGCGGTGGCTGGCTGTCACTTCCCTCAAAACAAACAGCACGTTCGGTTTTGTATTGACAAACCGCGCGTCCTGTTTTTCACTGGTACCACTTGACCCAGGGTGTCGACCCGGGTGCCGGCCGTGGCGGAGGAGCCTGCGGCGTTCCGTGTGATTGGGGTGGTCATCGTGGAAATTCGGGTGCTCGGGGCGCTGGACGTCCGGGTGTGCGGGGTGTCGGTGGTGCCGTCGGCGCCGAAGCCGCGGCAGGTGCTGGGGCTGTTGGCGCTACGGGCGGACCAGGTGGTGTCGGCCGGGGTGCTGGCCGACGAGCTGTGGTCCGGCCGCCCGCCGCGCAGCGCACGCACCACCGTGCAGACGTACGTGCTCCAGCTGCGCGATCTCATCGACCGGGCGCTCGCCACGGCCGGTGCGGAGAAGGGGGTGTCCTGCGCCAAGGACGTCCTGGTGACCTCGCCGGGCGGCTACATGCTGAACAGCGGTGGCGGGCTGGCGGACCTCCGGGAGTTCGAGCGGCTGGCCGGCACCGGCTACCGGGCGATGGACGGAGAGGACTACCCGGCGGCGGCCCGGCTGCTCGGCGAGGCGCTCGCGCTGTGGCGCGGGGCGGCGTTCGCGGATGTCCCGGTCGGCGGCCAACTGGCCGTGGAGGCGAGGCGGTTGGAGGAGACCAGGCTCTGCGCGCTGGACCAGCGGATCGAGGCGGACCTGCGCCTGGGGCGGCACCGGGTACTGCTCGCCGAGCTCACCGTCCTGGTGGACCGCTACCGCACCCACGAGAGCCTGCACGGCCAGTACATGATCGCGCTGCACCGCTCCGGGCGCCGCGGCGAGGCCCTGGAGGCCTACCAGCGCCTGCGGAACACCCTGGTACGGGAGTTGGGCATGGAGCCCTCGGTCGGACTGCGGCGGCTCCAGCGCTCGATCCTGCTCGCGGGCCCCGAGCGTGCGGCGGATCGCCCGGCGGAGCGCGAGCCCGCCGCGATGGCCGTCGGAGCGCCCGCCGGAATGCCCGCTGCGGTGCCTGCCGGAGTACCCGGTGGGGTGCCCGTGGGCCCGGCGGCGGCCCGGCTCAGCCGGGTCGGCTGAATCCGCCGGCCGTCCGACGCGCGACGGCCGTGGTCTGGTCGGAACCTGCTTGTCGTTGTGAGGGGTTGTGGAACGGGTGGTCCAGGAGAGGTCGGAACGCACGCGTGGGCGGCTGGTGGAGGCGGGGGCGACACTGTTCGACCGTCGCGGCTACGCCGGTGCCACCCTCGGCGAGATCGCCGCATCCGCCGGGGTGACGAAGGGGGCGCTGTACTTCCACTTCGCCTCCAAGGAGGAGCTGGCCAGAGCGGTGGCCGAGCAGGCCGAGCACTCGCTGCGGTCGGCCTGCGCGGAGCTGCGCTCCTCCTCTCCGCTCCAGGGCCTGATCGACGCCGGGTACTGGCTGGTCGACGCGCTCGGAGCGGACCCGGTGGTCCGGGCGGCCTTCCGGCTCGGCCGCGAGGACGTCGGCGGGCAGGCCGGTGGGCAGGCTGTTGGGCAGGCCGGTGGGCAGACCGACGCGCAGACCGGTGGGCAGGCCACCGCGCTCGCCGCGCGGGAAACCGCCGAGCGGCGCCCCGACGGGGCCGACCCCCGGCCGTCGGTCCTCGCCGGGATGCGTGGCTTCCACGGCGTCTGGGCCGGGGTCGTGCGCGACCTGCTGGCCGCCGCCCGCCGCGCGGGCGAGCTGCGCGACCGCTCGGGCGGCCCCGGTCCGGAAACCCTGGTGGTGACCGCCGCCTGCGGCCTGGAGGTGGTGTTCGCCGACGGCTGCCCCGCCGGGGAGCGCGCCCGCCGGGTCGGCGCGCTGTGGGACTGGCTGCTGCCGTGCCTGGTCCCCCCGGGGACGGCAGGCGGCTACCGCACCCGGCCGCTGGTCCCGCAGCCGGCCTGAACCGGCCGGCGGTCACCGGCCCGCCCCGGCTCACCCGCCTCCCCCCGGCCCCGAAGGCACCGGGGCGGCCCGCCCCGTCGTCGCACGGCAGGGCCCGCGGGTGTCGACCGCCGATCGGCGTCCCGCCGCATCCCGCCGCGCGCCGCCGCACCCGGTCGGTCGGCAGGCCGCCGAGCGCCAGCGGCCCGGCGCCGGCCAGGCCCGGCGGCGCGCGGCGCCGACCGCATGCGCCGGTGTCCGGCAGCCCGCCGCCGCTCTTCGGCGGGGCCGGCTGGTGGCCCGGGCCGCCCGGGCGGGTGTGGTCCCCACCGCCCTGGGCCCGTGCCCCTGGGGCGGGCGGCGTCAGGGATCCGCAGGTAGCCGAGCGGAACGGCGTTCAGCGGCGGCACCAAACGGCCCTCGGTGGCGGGGCAGCCGCCAGCGGGTGGTCGCCCGGCCCGGGCCGGGCGGGGCTCCGCCGGTGGGGCAGGCGGAGCCGACCGCGAGGAGGCGGGGGTCGGCGGTGGCACCGGTGAGGGCCGGGCCTCCTGGAGCAGCGGCGTGCCGGTGGCCGGGACGCGCTCCGGAAAGCGGCGCGGCCGGGCGGGGGCGGGGGCGGCGGCCTGAGCGAGGGCCAGGCGGTACGTCCCCCCGGCCTCGTGCCCTCGCCCTCGTCCTCGTCCTCCCCGTGCCGCCGGAGGTGCGGCCTGGATCTTCGGAACCATTCCGATCACCCCTGCCCGGCGGGTGCGGTAGGGTGGCCGACGCCGAGTATGACCACGACTCAGGGAGGTGAGACCCATCAACGGAACGTCCGAGCGGGTGCTCCCGGAGCGCGGCCGTGCGGGCGCCTCGCGCGCGTAGCGCGGACGGCGCGCCGACGCGGTGCCGGCCCTTGACGGGAGCCCTGGCGGAACCAGCCCTCCCGTCTCCCCCCAAGGGGTTCTCTTGCCGGTCTTCTCCTCTGCCCCCCTCCGTTCCTCGGTAGCCTCCCGGCTGCGCGCCGCCGGGTGCGTGTTCGCCGAGGACGAGGCGCGGATCCTGCTCTCCGCGGCCTCCTCGGCCGCCGACCTCGCCGCCATGGTCCGCTCCCGAGCGGCCGGGCGGCCGCTCGAACACGTCGTCGGCTGGGCCGAGTTCGCCGGGCTGCGGATCGCCGTCGACCCGGGCGTCTTCGTCCCGCGCCGCCGCAGCGAGTTCCTGGCCGCCGCCGCCACCGCGCTGACCTCGCCCGGTGCGGTGGTGCTCGACCTGTGCTGCGGCAGCGGCGCACTGGGCGCCGCGGTGGCGGCCGCGGCCGCGTACCCGGTTGAGCTGTACGCGGCGGACATCGATCCAGCCGCCGTCCGCTGCGCCCGGCGCAACCTGGCCGGCGCCTCGGCGCGGGTCTTCGAGGGGGACCTGTTCGCCGCCCTCCCCGCGGACCTGCGCGGCCGGGTGGACGTGCTGATCGCCAACGTCCCGTACGTCCCGACCGGCGAGCTCGGGCTGCTTCCGCCCGAGGCGCGGCTGCACGAGGCCCGCCCGGCGCTGGACGGCGGGGCGGACGGGCTGGACGTGCTGCGGCGGGTGCTCGCGGAGGTGCCGCGGTGGCTGGCCCCCGGCGGAGCGCTGCTGTTCGAGACCAGTGAGCGGCAGGCGCCGGAGGCCCTCGCGGCGACCAGGGCGGCCGGGCTCGCGGCGGCGGAGAGCCGGCAGGAGGACCTGGACGCCACCGTCGTCACGGCGACACGGGGCTGAACGCCCTTACCGGAGAAGGAAGTTCGGAACGGCCCGGCCACCGCACCCCCGTGGCGGTGGCCGGGCCGGCGGCGGTCAGAGGTGGGTGCCGTAGACGTGGTCGACCGGGATGGTGAGCAGCACCCGCCGGTCGGCGACCATCACCCGGCGGTACTCGGCCCAGTCCGGGTGCTCCCCGGCGGCGCGGCGGTAGTAGTCCACCAGCGCCTCGACCTCCGGCCCCTCGGGGTCGGTGCCCGGCCCGGTGAGGGTGGCCACCCCCTCGACGGTGGCCCAGGAGCGGCCGTCCGGCGCGGTCACCTCCAGGCTGGCGCGCGGGTCGCGGCGCAGGTTGGCGGTCTTGGCCAGCCCGTCCCGGGTGGAGACCAGGACGGCGTTCGCCGCCCGGTCGTAGAACGGCAGCACCGGGGAGAGCTGGGGGCGGCCGTCCGCCTTGATGGTGGCGAGGATGCCGAGGCGGCTCTGCGCGAGCAGCGCGTACGGGTCGAAAGGAGTGGCGGTCATGGGAGCATCATCGGCCTTCACACCGGTGTGAGGGCAAGGCCTGCCGGGCGTGTTGGGCACGAGGACCCGCGGGACGGAACGGGGCGGGGCCGGGGCGGGATGTCCGGGAACCGGCCGCGGTGTCCGGTCCGAGCCGGTAGGGTCGATGGCGAGAACGGTGACGGTGCGTCAGCGAGCGGGCACCGTCCGAACCGAGGGGACGCCTCACGATGGCACGCGTACGCAAGCAGGTGGAACTGCTGGAGTTCGCCGACGACCTCCACACCGACGACGTCACCCCGCTGCAGGCCTTCCTGGCCGCCCGCCTGCGCGAGCTGGTCGAGGCCCAGGCCGAGGGGACCGGGGCCCGGTTCGCCGCCGAACGGCTGGCGCAGGTCACCGCGTCCGACTGCATCTTCCTCTCGGACGTCCTGGTGGCCTGGGAGGAGGTGGTCCTGGATGGCCGCAACGACGAGCCCGGCTGGACGCAGCGGATGCGCCAGGACGCCATGATCTGGTGGGAGCGGCTCTGCGTGACGGCGGCGGCGTTCCGCGACCACCCCGACCACCGCTCCCGCTGGCGCCCGCTGCCGTACATGAACCTCGCCCACGCGGAGGTCATGGCCGGTCTGACCGACCAGGCGGGCGGCGTGTACGGGCAGGGGCCGCACCCCTGAGCCCGGCCGGCCGGCGGGCCGGCGTGAACCCCGGGGCCGGTTGTCGGTGCCGGCTGCTACGGTCCCGCGCATGAGCATTCGTGTGCCCTTCATGGGCGGGGAGAAGGAGAGCCTCCGGGCGGCGCTGGAGCGGCACCGCGAGGCGGTGCTGTGGAAGCTGGAGGGGCTGGACGACGAGCAGCTGCGCCGTCCGATGACGCCCTCCGGGACGAGCCTGCTGGGGCTGGTGAAGCACCTCGGCGGCGCCGAACTCGGCTGGTTCCGGCAGACCTTCGGCCGCGAGACGGGGCCGCTGCCGTTCGACGTCGAGGCCGACGAATCCTCGGACATGCGGGTGGAGCCGCACGAGTCGACGGCGGACGTGCTGGCCTTCTACGCGCGGGCCCGGGCCGGCGCCGACGAGGTGATCCGGGAGCTGGCGCTGGACGACCGCGGCACCTCCTGGTGGGGCGACTCCGTCTCGCTGCGCTGGGTGCTGATCCACCTGACCACCGAGACGGCCCGGCACGCGGGCCACATGGACATCCTGCGCGAGCTGATCGACGGCCGGACGGGGGACCACGACCGGAGCTGACGCCCGCCCGCGCGGCCGTCCGCGCCCCGCCCTCGCCTCGGCGGGCCTCCGTGCGGCGCTCAGGCCGACAGCTTCCGGACGGCCCGGGCCAGCGCCCGCGCCGTCCGCCGGACGTCCGCCCCGGTGGTGCGCCAGTTGCCGAACGCCGCGCGCAGCGCGGGCCGCCCCGCGTACCGGGTCGGGGTGAGGAAGGCCTCGCCGGCCGTCGCGTCGGCGAGCGCGGCCAGCCGCTGCGGGGTCGGGTCCGCCGTCAGGGAGAAGCAGACGACGTTCAGCCGTACCGGGGCGAGCAGCTCCAGGCCGTCGATCCGCTCCACCTCCGCGCCGAGCGCCCGGGCGCCGGCCGCGCAGCGCTCGACGATCTCCCGGTGCCCGGAGCGGCCGTACGCCCGCAGGGTGAACCAGGCGGCGAGGGCGCGCAGCCGGTGGGAGTTCTCCGGCGTGAGGTGGACGAGGTCGGGCTGCCCGTCCCCGGGGTGCCCCGGGCCGGAGGCCGGCTCCGGGCCGAGGTAGGCGGCGGCGTTCCGGAAGACCCGCGCCTGGAGATCCGGGCGGCGGGTGAACTGCACGGCGCTGTCGTAGGGCACGTTGAGCCACTTGTGCAGGTCCACGCAGACCGAGTCGGCGAGGTCCAGCCCCGCGACCAGTTCCGCGTGCTCCGGCGACAGCGCGGCGAAGGCGCCGAACGCGGCGTCCACGTGCAGCCAGAACCCGTACCGCTCGCGCAGCGCCGCGACCGCGCGCAGGTCGTCGAAGTCGACGGTGTTGACCGTCCCGGCGTTGGCCACCACCACGCACGGCCCCGGCGCCCCGGCCAGCTCCCGCTCCAGCGCGGCCACGTCCACCGCCTCCCGGCCCGGCAGCGCGGGCACCGTCCGCAGCGCCGTGCGGCCCAGGCCCAGCAGCGAGAGCGCCTTGGCGACGCTGGAGTGGGCGGTGGCCGACAGCACCCGGACCGGCCCCAGCGCGCCGGCCCCGTCCTCGGCGACGTCCACGCCGAGCCGCTCGCCCAGCCATTCGCGGGCGATCGCCAGGCCCACCGTGTTCGACATCGTGGCGCCGCTCACGAAGGTGCCGTGGTGCGCCGCCGAGAGCCCGAACAGCTCGCGCAGCCAGCCGACCGTCTCCCGCTCCAGCTGCTGGCCGGCCGGGTCCAGCGAGGAGTTGGAGTTCTGGTCCACGGCGGAGGTCAGCCAGTCGCCGGCGAGCGCGGCGGGCGTCACCCCGCCGGTCACGAAGCCGAAGTAGCGCGGCCCGGCGCTCGCCGACAGCCGTGGCTCCCAGCGCTCGGCGAACTCCACCAGCGCGGCCCGGGTGCCGCCGGCCGTCTCGGGGAGCGGTGCGCCCCGGCCGGGGACGGCCTGTTCGAGCAGGGCCCGGTCGACCACGGGGCGTTCGTCGAGCCCCTCCAGGAAGGCGAGCGCGCGCTGCCGGGCCTCCGCCAGAAGCTCGGGCAACCGGCCGAGGTCGTCGGCGAGTTCGGGGTGCATAGGGCTTCTCCGTCGGTCGAACGTGCGGTGCGGCGAGGCTATCCGCGGGCCCCGGACGGCGTCCCGGTCCAATGCGGTACGGGTGGCCCGGAACGCCACGGGAGGTGGGGGAATTTCGGCCGTTCGGCTCAAAACCACTGCGGCGGCGCATTTCAGCCGGTCCCTTGACCGCTCCGGAGGCGGCGGACGATGATCACCGTGCACCGCGATCGAGTGAACGTTCCCGTTCGGGCAGGTTTTCGCATGTCAGGGAGGTGCAGGGCCGTGCGTACCACCACCGCTCCCGGGGCGGCGCCCGTGGCACGGGGGAGGGTCCCGCTGCTCGGCCACCTGCCGCAGCTCGCCGTGAAACGGGTGGAGTTCCTGCAGTCGATCCGGGCCCAGGGCGACATCGTCAGGATATTCCTGGGGAATCGGCCGGTCTTCGTGCTGAACTCGCCGCAGGCCGTCCACGAGGTCCTCCTGACCCAGAGCCGGAAGTTCGGCAAGGGCCTGCTGTTCGACGTCGCACGGCCTTTCATCGGCAACGGCATCATCACCTCCGAACGCGAGGTCCACCTCCGTCAGCGGCGCGCCCTCCAGCCGGCCTTCCGCCGGGACGGAATCGCCGCGTGCGTCGCCACGATGACCGGCATCGCCGAGGAGCAGGTGTCGTCCTGGCGCCCCGACGAGGTGATCGCGATGGACCTGGTGCTGCGCCGGATGATGACGGCCATGCTCGTGGCGACGCTGTTCAGCACCGGGCGCCCGGACGGTGCCGCCGCCGTCGCCGAGCTGGGCGAGCGCGTCGCCGAGCACCTGACCACGGTGATGCGCGGGGTCTTCGTGGGCACCCTGCTGCCCGCGCGCGTCGCCTCCTCGCCCGCGTTGGGGCACCGCAGGTACCTGGCCGCGGCCGGCGCGCTGCGCGACCTCGCGGACACCGCCGTACGGCAGGCCCGCCGGGATCCGGCCGGCGGCGGCGACCTGCTGTCGACCATGTTCGCCCCCTCCCCGGGCAACCCGGACGGGATGACCGACGCCGAGGCCCGCGACGAGCTGCTGTCCCTGCTCATGGCTGGTGCCGAGACCACCTCCACCACTCTGGCCTGGGCCCTCCACGAGCTCGGCCGGCGCCCGGAACTCACCCGCCGGATCAAGGCCGAGTGCGACGCCCTGCCCGCCGACGCCCCGCCCGGCGTGGCCGCACTGCCGTTCACCGACCGCTTCCTGCGGGAGGTGCTCCGGCTGCACCAGCCCAGCTGGCTGCTCATGCGGCGAGCCCTGGAGCAGGTGCGGGTCTGCGGGGTCGACCTCCCGCAGGGCGCCGAACTGATCTACAGCGCGCTGGCGATGCACCGGGACCCGGCCCACTACCCGCACCCGCTGCGGTTCGACCCGGACCGCTGGCTCGACCGCACCGAGAAGGACCTGCCCCCGGGCGCCTACGTCCCGTTCGCCCTGGGCAACCGCCGGTGCATCGGGGACCACTTCGCGATGACCGAGATGCTGGTCGTCCTGCGGGCGGTCGTGTCCCGGTGGCGACCGCGCCCGGCTCGCGGCTACCGCGTCCGGCCGGTGGCCCACGCGCTGATCCGGCCGGACGCGCTGCCGATGCGCGTCTCACCGTGGCCGACCGGCCGACGGACTGGCTGACTGACCGGCTGACCGACTGACCGACTGACCGGCCGACCGGCTGACCGACGGACTGGCCGGCTGGACGACCGATGTGCCGACCGACCGGCCGAGTGACCGGCCCCGTTCCTGGAGGTGCGCCCCATGACATCCACGGCAGAGCCCCCGGCCCTGGAGCCCGCGGCCCAGGACCCCGACAGCCTTCCCTTCCCGCGCCGGATCAGCCCGGACCACCGGGCCGCCCACGACCGCCACCTCGCCTGGCCGGAGTCCTTCGGCTTCCTGGCCACGGAGGCGGAGCGGGCCCACCACCTCAAGGGCCAGTTCCCGCTGATCGCGGCCATGTTCTACCCGAACGCGACCGGGAGCGAACTGGACATCGGCGTCGACCAGCAGAGCTGGTACTTCCTGTTCGACGACGCGCTCGACGAACGCTGGGGCGGCTCGCCAGAGCGGGTCCGCCACCTCGTCGGGCTCGTCCGGGAGGGTGTCCACGGCGAGGCGTCCCCGCTGCCGCTGGCCGCGGCCTTCGCCGACATGCGGCGGCGCAGCTGCCACGGCATGCCCGGGGACTGGATCCGGCGGTCGGCCGCGCACTGGGCCTCCTACCTCGACCACCACGTCCACGAGGCGCGCAGCCGCGGCACCGGCATACCCCTGCCGCTGAGCGACTACCTGCGCGTGCGGCGCCACACCATCGGGGTGGCGCCCGTCATCGACCTCGCCGAGCGGCTGTCCTCCTGCGTCCTGCCCGACCACCTGTACGCGCTGCCGCACCTGTCGGTCATGCGCGAGATGACCAAGACCTTCATCATCTGCGACAACGACATCGTCTCGCTGGAGAAGGACGAGGCCCTCGGCGAGCGGAACAACCTGGTGCTCTGCCTGGAACGGGAGCACGGGCTCTCCCGGGCGGAGGCGCTCGACCGGGCCCGGCGCCGCCGCGGCGAGGCCCTGGAGCTGTTCACCGGCGCCCACCGCGCCCTGCTCGGCGCCACGGCGACGGACCACCTCACCCCGGCCGAGCGGGACCTGCTGCACCGCTACTGCACGGAGGCGCTGCAGACCACCCTCCGCGGCGCCCACGACTGGCACCACGCCTCCACCCGGTACCACGCCGCGGAGACCGCCCCGCACTCCTAGCTAGGGCGTGTCTGACAATTCTCGCCGGGTGCGCGGCGTGGTCCGACGCGAATTGTCAGACACGCCCTGGACCGTTCCACGACCCGCGTGCCCGGGACCGACCACCGTTGAGGAGCCCGCACCATGCCCGACCGCCGCCCGGCGTCCTTCGTCGCCTCCGAACGGGACCGGACCTGCCCGTTCGACCCGTCCCCCGACCTGCGCCGGATGCGCGAGCAGGACGGCCTGCCGCGGCTGCGGGTGTCCCACCCGGTGCGCGGCGAGATCGACGCCGTCGTCGTCACCCGGTACGGGGACGTCCGCGCCGCCTTCGCGGAGGACCGCCTGGCGACCGGCAACGGCATCGACCCCTCGCTGCCGCGCACCCTGTTCAACCACCCGGGCTTCCTGCCCGCCTACAGCGGCCCGGAGCACGCCCGGCTGCGCCGGATGCTCACCGGGAGCTTCACCGTCCGCCGGGTCGAGGGGCTGCGGCCCGCGATCGAGGCGATCGTCTCCGAGCACCTGGACGCCATGGCCGAGCACGGGCCGGTCGTCGACCTGGTCGAGGCGTTCGCCCTGCCGATCCCCTCGCTGGTGGTCTGCGAACTGCTCGACGTTCCGTACGGGACCAGGGCGATGTTCCAGCGCTGCGCCCAGGTGATCATGGACGGGACCGCCGACGCCGGTCAACTGGTCGCGGCTTCCGCCGAGTTGAACGAGGCCATGGCCGGCATCGTCGCCCGCAACCGGGCCGCCCCCGGGGACGGGGTGCTGGGCGAGGTGGTGCGCCGCCACGGCGCCGAGCTCACCGACGAGGAGCTCGTCGGCTTCGGCACCACCCTCCTGGTCGGCGGGCACGAGACCACCGCGACCATGCTCGCCCTGAGCGTGCCGGCCCTGCTCCGCCACCCGGAACAGCTCGCCGCCCTCCGGGACGACCCGGAGGCGGCCGCTCCCGCCGTGGAGGAGCTGCTGCGCCATCTCGCCATCCCCGCACCGCTGTTGCGCACGGCCGTCGCCGACGTCGAGGTCAACGGCCACCGGATCGCCGAGGGCGAGCACGTGCTGCTCTCCCCGCTGACCGCGAACCGCGACCCCGAACTCGTCCCGGACCGCCCCGACGACCTCGACCTGCGCCGCCGCCCGGTGGCCCAGCTGTCCTTCGGCTTCGGCGCCCACCAGTGCCTCGGGCAGCAACTGGCCCGGCTGGAGCTGAGGATCGCGCTCCCGGCGCTGCTGCGGCGCTTCCCCGGGCTGCGGCTGGCCGTCCCGGAATCCGAGCTGCGCTTCCGGGAGGGCTCGACGGTCTACGGCGTGCAGGCCCTGCCGGTCACCTGGTGACCGGCAGGGGGCGCGGGCCCGCCCGTCGGGGCGGGGCCGGGGGTGCGTGGTGGGGGGTCAGCGCAGGGTCACCTCGCGGGGGCCGTTGAAGGGGGCCAGGGACAGGACGGTCTTCGGGGTGCGCAGCGCGTCGTGCTCGGTGAAGAGGCGGCGGACGGCCGGGAGGTCGACCGGGCCGACGGTCAGGTGGGCGACCTCGTCGTACGGGGCGTGGGGCGTGTTGGTGGAGCCGGTGCCCCAGGTGTCCCAGAGCAGGGTCTCGACCTTGTTCAGCGCGGCGAGGTCCAGCCGGGTGGAGTGGGCGACGAACCACTCGCCGTTCAGCGGGCCCTCCTCGGGCGGGTGGACGCCGAAGGCGGCGGCCGCGGCGCGGTCGGCGCGGACCGTGCGCCAGGCCCGGCCGGCCACCAGGAAGCGGTCGCGGGGGACGTCCATCGGGTCGAAATCCGCCTGACAGGCGGCGGCGACCCTCGGGTCGGCCAGCTGCGGGTCGGCGAGCAGCCAGCCGCGCCGGTCGTCCCAGTACTCGGTGGCCACGTGGTCGCAGTGGAAGCCGTCCGGGCCGAGGTAGTCGGCGAAGCCGCAGCGCAGCCGGGCCGGCACGCCGACGTGGCGGAGGAAGGAGCAGTGCAGCAGCGCGAGGTCCCGGCAGACGCCGACGAAGCGGTCGGCGGGCGCGCGGGGGTGGCCCAGCGGGGCCGGGTCGCGCTCGGTGATCAGGCCGAGGATGTCGTCGAGGTAGCGGGTCTCGGCGTCGTGGTGGAGCCGCTGCGCCGGGATGTGGTGGTGGAACATCCGGCCTTCGAGGCGATGGATGATCAGGTTGCGGGCGATCCGGGCGAGTCGGGCGGGGTCCTTGGGGAGGTCGGCGTAGCGGGGGAGGTGGGCGCCGGGGTCGGAGAAGACGCTCTGCCCGAGGTAGAAGGCGGGGAAGTCGGCGGAGGGCACGGGGGAACTCCCATGGGGCTTCGGCCGCATGATCGATGGCTGGGCCGCTGGTGCTCACCGTGGCAAATTTTGGGGGCGATTGTCCAGAAGAGGCCGACGGGCGGCGGTGGTTGGGCTCCTCGGGACCGTCCCGGCGGTCGGGATCGTTCGGACGGTTCCGTCCGTCGGGGCGGTCCGTCGGGGCGGTCCGGCTGGGTGGCGCGGGCGGTCCCGCGGGCCGGGGCGGTTCAGCGGCTCGGAGTGGGGACGGCGCCGCCCTCGGCGTGCGCGACCCGCACGCCGCCGGGCAGGGTGCGGGACCACGCCTCGCCGACCGGGGCGAGCCGGGCGGCGGGGAGCGGGTCAGGGCCGAGGCCGATCGGGAGGTGGACGCGGCCGTCGGCCGTCCGGTACGGGTGGGGCCAGGCGTGCAGCCCGGTGGCCCCGGCCTCCTCCAGGGCCGTCAGCAGGGCGCGGAGGCGGCCCCTGACGAGGCCGAGCGCCCCCTCGTCGGTGCCGACCACGGCCCACGCGGCGTGCCGGCGGTGCAGCGGGGGAGCGGCGAGCAGGGCGGGCCACGGGTCGGCCGAGGGGTCGCCCGTGAGCTCCCAGGCGCGGTAGAGCTCCTCGGTGAGCAGGTCGCGGACGTCGGGGCCGACCTGGGTGGTGCAGCTGCGCACCGGCGCGGACGGGGTGAGCACGGTGAGCGGCCCCGGGCCGGGCTGCGTCGGAGCGTCGGTGAGGGCGACGGGCCGGCGCCAGTCCCAGGCCGCCCAGGTCTCGGTGAAGCTCCGGAAGAGGTCGCGCCCGGGGTCGTCGGCCGCCGCCAGGACGGTCCGCGCGGCCAGCACCGACCACATCCGGAGCACGACCACGCCCTGGAGACCCTCGACCTCCGCTACCGCACGCCCGGCCTCGCCGAGGCGGTGGACGTCGCCGAGTTCATGGTCAACGTCGCCGACCTCGCGGCCCTGGACCCCCGCTCCTCCCGCAGCGCGCTGACCGCCTACGGCCGGGAGCACTTCGCGCGTCCCGGCGGCGGCTACGAGATCGGCCACATCCAGGACATGCTCGTCGTCCGCCGCGCCGGGGGCTCCTGAGGCGGCGGGGCCCGGCGGGCTGCCGGGCCCCGCCGGGGTGGGCCGCGCCGGGGCTGCCGGGCGGTGGGCTGCCGGGTGGTGGGGGCTGCCGGGTGGGTCGCGCGCTTTCGAGGGCTGATCCCTCGACCCCGTCCGAAGGCTCAGCCCTTCACCGCGCCGACGGCGAGGCCGGAGGCGATCCGGCGCTGGACGACGAGGAAGAACACCACGACGGGCAGCGCGGTCAGCGTGGCGCCCGCCATCAGGCCGCCGTAGTCGGTCCCGAAGCTGGTCTGGAAGGAGACCAGCCAGATGCTGACCGTCTGCTTGTCCGGGCTGGACAGCAGGACGTAGACGAGGACGTACTCGTTCCAGGCCTGGACGAGCGCGAAGACGGAGGTGGCGACGATGCCGGGCGCGAGCAGCGGGAGCACCACCCGGCGGAACGCGCCGAGGCGGCCGCAGCCGTCGACCATGGCCGCCTCCTCGAGCTCCACGGGGATCCCGGCGATGAAGCCGCGCAGCATCCACACCGTGAAGGGCAGCGTGAACACCAGGTAGGTGAGGACCACTCCGCCGAGGCTGTCGGTCATCCCGACGTCGTTCAGCAGCAGGTAGACCGGGATGATCAGCGCCGTCAGCGGGACCATCTGGACGACGAGGATCACCATGACGAAGGCCCTGCGCCCGGCGAAGCGGAAACGGGCGAGCGCGAAGGCGGCGAGGACGCCCACGACCAGGGACACCAGGACGGTGCCGAGGCCGATGACGGCGCTGGAGCGGACGTTGGCCCAGAAGGTCTCCGAGCCCAGCGCCCTGGCGAAGTTGCCCAGCGTGGGCCGGCCCGGCCAGAACCTCGGCGGCAGGCTGAGGACTTCGGTGGCTGGCCGGAACGCCGTGAGCACCATCCAGTAGACCGGGAACCCGACCACCGCGGCGACGAGCAGGCCGAGCAGGTCGTGGCGCAGCGAACGCCGCCGTCTCATTCGACCTCTCCCGTCCTGAGCATCCGGCGCAGGTACACGACCGAGCCGGCGAGCAGCAGCACGACCGTGACGAGCGCGATCGCGGCCCCGGTGCTGTACCGGTTCACCGCGAAGGACTCGATGAAGGAGTAGACGCCCAGCAGGTAGTACTCGCGCTCGGGCTGGCCGCCGCGCATGATCCAGATCTGGTTGAACGTGCCGGAGTTCCAGATCGCCATCAGCGTGGTGACCATCAGCAGGACCGGTCTGATCACCGGGAGGGTGACGTGCCGGAAGACCTGGAACGGCCGGGCGCCGTCGAGCACCGCGGACTCCTCCAGCTCGGGCGGCACCTGCGCCAGCGCGGCCCGCAGGGTGACGGCGGCGAACGGCAGCGAGCCCCACACCACGACCGCGACGATGACGGCGAAGCCCTGCAAGGGCTCGGTGAACCAGTTGTGCCGGGCCAGGTCCACCCCGGGGAGCCGGGAGAGCAGCCAGTTCACCACCCCGTAGTCGGCGTCGAAGAGCCAGCGGAAGACCGCCCCGGCGACCATGACCGGCATCGCCCACACCGTGACCAGCACGCCGGAGACGACGGCGCGCACCCAGGGGGAGACGCGGTGCGTCAGCAGCGCGACCGCCGTTCCGCAGACCACCGTGAGGACGACCGAGGCCGCGGTGAAGAGCACGGTGCGCAGCACCACCGTCCAGAAGAAGCCGTCACTGAGGATCCGGCGGAACTGCTCCAGACCGGCCCAGGGCGGTGCCGCGCCGCTGAACAGCTGCTCGCGGGTCATGTCCTGGAAGGCGAGGACGGCCATGTCCGCGAGCGGGTAGCCGAGCACCAGGACGAGCGCGAGGACGGTCGGGGCGATCAGCAGGTAGGGCAGCAGGTGCGGCGGCAGGAGCGACAGCAGGAGACGGCGGCGCCGCCGGCCCGGGTCAGCGCTCATTGATCACTTCGTCGATCCGCCGGTCCGCCTCCCGCGCGGCGTCCTGGACCGACGCCTTGCCGTTGGCGATCCGCTCCAGCATCTCGGGCAGGATGTTGGACTTCTCCGCGGACGTCCACCCGGGCGCGAAGGGGGTCATCCAGCCCCCGGTGGCCGCCGCCTGGGCGGCGGGCCCGTTGATGCCGCCGGCGGCGACCTCGGCCAGCTGGGCGGTGTTGTTGGGCAGGGTGTTCGCGGCGATCAGCGCCTTCTGCGACTCCCGGTCGGTGAACGTCCTGATCCAGTCGGCGGCCAGCTCCTTGCGGGTGGACTTGGCCGGCACGGCCAGGGTGGAGCCGCCGAGGAACGGCGGGAGGAGTTTGCCGGACGGGCCGGGGAAGGCGAAGGTGGCGAACCTGCCCTTGAGCTTCGGGTCCCCGCCGGAGCGCTCGTCGGCGGCGGCGTCGGCCTCCCAGGTGTTGCCGTAGAACACGCCCACGTGGCCCTGGCCGACGACGCCCGGCTGGTCGCCGTTGTCCTTCGCACGGTCGCCGACGTAGTACGTGTCGATCAGCCGCTTCCACTCGGTGAGCCCGGCGACGGACTGCGGCGAGGAGAGCGAGGCCTTCCAGCGGTCGCCGTCCTTCACCGCGATCTCGCCGCCGGCGTCCTTCACGAAGGCCATGGCCGCGTTCCAGTAGCGGCCGGGCATGTAGAGGGCCGAGAAGTTCGGGTCCTCGGGGCCGTAGGTCGCCTTCAGGCGGTCGAAGGCGGAGAGGAGTTCGGGGTACGTCCGTGGCGCGTCCGGCACGCCGGCGCGGGCGAAGTAGTCGGTGCGGTAGACGCCGACCCGGGCTCCGACGTAGTAGGGCACGCAGTAGGTCCTGCCGTTCGCGCGGCAGGCGTCGGCGAGCGCCGGCAGCCAGGCCTCGGACTGGTCGTAGCGGGCCGGGTCGAGGGGGGCGAAGGCGCCGTTGACGATGTAGTTGGTGGTCTCGCTGTTGCCCATCTCCACCACGTCGGGCACGTTGCGGCCGGCGAGCACGGCGTCCAGCTTCTGGTTCTTCGTCGTCCACTGCTGGTACTGGACCTCGACCTCGACCCCGGGGTGGGCCTTGGCGAAGCGCTCATTAGTGGACTGGACCAATTCCGGCCAACTCTCCTGGGCGTCCACCGCCAGCCAGACCGTCAGCCTGCCGCCGCCCGCCGCGCCGTTCCCCGCTCCGGAACCGCATCCGGCCACGGCCAGGGACAGCAGAAACGCGAGGACCGGGGGGCGAAAGCGCGCGCGAATGGCCATGGAGTCTCCAAGTTCTCGGTGGGGGTACCTTTCTGACTACCCGTCGGGCATGTGCGGCGAGCACGGTCGCCGACATTCGACCGGAAGGCGACGCCCGGTGGGGCCGGGGTGGCGCCGTCCCCGGCGGCCGTCCCCGACCGCCCGTTCGGTCCAACCCGGTCAGGCCGGCGGCCCAGCCCGGCGCGCGCCCGCGCCGTCCGGCTGGTGGGCTGGGCGGGGGGAGTCCGCCGACCGACCGGCCTCCCGTGCCCACTCAGGAGGAAGCGGTGCCGGACCCGACGACGACGTACACCGACCTGCGCGCCCTGGTGATCAACTGCACCCTCAAGCGCTCCCCGGAGCGCAGCCACACCCAGGGCCTGATCGACCTCAGCACCGGCATCCTGGAGCGCCAGGGCGTCGCCGTCGACGTCCTGCGCGCCGTCGACCTCGACATCGCCACGGGCGTCTGGCCGGACATGACCGAGCACGGCTGGGAGACCGACGAGTGGCCGGTGGTCTACTCCCAGGTCATGGCCGCCGACATCCTCACCCTGGCCGGCCCGGTCTGGCTGGGGGACAACTCGTCGGTGATGAAGAAGGTGATCGAGCGGCTCTACGCCTGCTCGTCGATCCTCAACTCCGAGGGCCAGTACGCCTACTACGGTCGGGTCGGCGGCTGTCTGATCACCGGGAACGAGGACGGCGCCAAGCACTGCGCGATGAACGTGCTCTACAGCCTCCAGCACCTGGGCTACACCATCCCGCCGCAGGCCGACGCCGGCTGGGTGGGGGAGGCGGGCCCCGGGCCGTCCTACCTGGACCCGGGCTCGGGCGGGCCGGAGAACGACTTCACCAACCGCAACGCCACCTTCATGACCTGGAACCAGCTGCACCTGGCCCGGATGCTCAAGGACGCCGGCGGCATTCCGGCCCACGGCAACCAGCGCTCGGAGTGGGACGCCGGCTGCCGCTTCGACTTCGAGAACCCCGAGCACCGGTGAACCGATAGCTCCGTCGTGCCCGGAGCCGAAGCTTGTTGCCGTAGGCCGGGGAAGGGCATCTCTCCGGCATGGGTGGGGTGCTTCGGGTTGAGCCGGTCCGCCTGGAGACGTTCACGGGGCTGCGGATGCGGTAGTTCGAGGGCCTGGTGGCGGGTGGTGCGCGAGCGGGGTGGCGGCGGGGCAGCGGCGCCGTAGGCCTGCCGCCACCCCCGCCCGTTCTGCTCCGATTGCTGGGTGGTTCAGGTGACTGGTGGCAGTCCGTCGTTTCGGGCGGGTCTCCGGCGGGATCTCTAGCCTCGGCAAGAGCCCGGCCCCCTTCCTTTCGCTCGAACGAGGTTGGAGATTATGAAACAGGAGACTTCTCAGAGCCGAAGCAGTGAGTTGGTCGATCCCGCCGGCGTCGTCCTGACACCGAGTGCGGAGATTAACAGTCCGTTTGGCTTCACAAATCCGACGACAGAGGATCAGGAAATCCTCAAGCAGCTCATCTGCTGGGCCGCCGGACAGGTGCCCGGCGTCGGCACCTACCTGGGCCTGATCGCTTCGATCGTCCTCCGAAAGATCTGGCCTACCGGTGGTGGCGCCAACAGCAGGCCTCTGGAGGAGCTTCTGGCGAAGATCAAGGCCATCATCGCGCAGGAGATCGATGGCCTCTGGCGCCGTATTGTCGCCGGTCAACTCGACGAGGTTCGACGCGCCGTCAACGAGTACAAGGAATGGGCGGCTAAGGCCCAACAGGGCGAGCATCAGAAGGGGAAGGGGCGGGAGAAGTACAAGTACGCTATCAATCTCATCAACACAAAGGGCGGCTGGTTCACGGAAGAATCCAACGAGCCATGGAAAACGCTCCCCCTTCTCGCTCAGTACGCGAACATGCATATCCTGCTGATGCGCGACATGGTCCATAATGCCGAGACCCTGGGCTTCTCCAGCGAGGACGTGAAGGACGCCAAGGATGCACTCAAGAAGTACGCGGGGAGCGCGACCCTGCCCGCCGGAGGGCCCAACTCCACGGGTGGGGTGTATGCGGCGCACGTGTACAACGCGTACTGGACCGGCGCAATGAAAATGAGGGACAAGAGCTGGTGGTACGCCCTCGAATACCAGCGGACGATGTACCTGGCAGCGGTCGACTACGCGACGATGTGGCCCGCTCTCAGCGACCCGGACCACAAGGTCGAAAAGGTGGAGAGAAAGCGATGCCTCCACCTGGGCCCGATCGGTTCCAGCGGTGACATCTCCGGCTGGTTCACGGAGAAGAGGTTCCCGATGGCGCTCGATGAGGGAGACCCCTACAGTCTGGACTACCTCAAGCTCAACGTAGGAAATGGCGGCGGGTATTTCGTTTACGGCATCGTCGTGTCGCACAACGGCGCCGAGCGGAAGGCTGCGGGGTCGGATGACAACGAGGGGAGGTTCTGGCACTACAGCCCCACGGGAAAAGACATCACCCATCTGTCCGTATACGGGCTCGACGGTTACAACCTCGGAGGCCTGGGGTACACGATCCGGGGTCAGAAGCAGGAAACCTCCTACGGGCTCAAGCATGTACATATCAACAAATTCAACATTGCCGGCCACCACCTTCGCGACGTAGCAGGGGCTCCGCGTCAATGGGGCTGCGGTCGAACCATTTTCACCTTCAAGCCTGACTCCGACTACATCAACCCGGAAAAGCCATCGCCCAACCGCGGAGAAATCTACGAAATCTACTCCGTGAGCACGGGGAAGGTGCTCCAGCAAGGCCGGCGCCGTCCCGACTCGCCCCCGAGGGCCGGACTGCAAGAGGCTGCCACTGGTGACGACGGCCGGTACTGGGAGTTCGTTCCGGCCGAACAACCGCCGGGCTGGCACATCCTCAACCGTGCGACTGGCGAAGCCCTGTGCGCGCGGGGAGGCGAGATCTCCATGGAGCGCGCCGAGTCCGGAACACTGCCCACCTGCTGGGTCCTGGAAGATCAAGACGACGGTACCTTCGCCCTTGTCGCGCCGGGGGTTGACGTCGCCTCCGCCCTGGGGGAGGACCACTGGCTGATCCTGCCCGCCGGTGCCCCGCCTGCAGAGTGACGTCCTCAGCCTCCGGGTCGGCCGGACGACAGTTCGGGTCCGGGCACCGCTTGCCCGGGCGGGCGGCGGGGGGGGGCCGGGGTGCGGGGCGGCGAGGCCGGGGTGCGGCGCGGTCGCGGTGACGGGCGCGGCGGTTCCGGTGGGCGCGACGGTTCCGGTGGGCTCGGCGGGGCAGGTGTCCGGTGCCGCGTCCGGTGTCGCCGGTCCGGGCGCCGGGCGCGGCGCGATCACTCCGGCCGCCGCCAGGCGCCGTACGTCCACGAGCGTGTGGAACGCCTGCCGGCCCAGCTGCCGGGCCAGATCGGCGGCGGTGCGGGTGCCGTCGATCCGGTCCAGCAGGGTCTGCTGACGGGCGGTGAGCCGGGGCGCGGCGGCGGCGTACGTCCGCACCAGCGGCGCGTGGTCGGGGCGCGGGTCGGGCCAGATGCGGTGCAGCAGGTCGCGGCGGCGCAGCGTCTCGCGCTCCAGCGCGGCGACCGGCACCGGCAGGACGGGACCGAGCCGGTGGGCGACGCCGTAGCGGAAACGGCCCGGGGCGCTGCTCGGGGCGAGGGCGAAGTACGCGGCGTCGTAGAG
>NZ_JBISAI010000008.1:337399-358493 GCF_044391605.1 Kitasatospora sp. NPDC018619 | reverse complement strand
GGGGTGCAGCCGCCGCCACCGGTGGAGACCGTCCAGGTGAAGCTCGTGGAGGCCGACTTGCCCGCCGCGTCCGTCACCGTGACGGTGACGTTGGAGGTGCCCGCCGTGGAGGCGGTACCGGTGATCGCACCGGTCGAGGAGCTGATCGACAGACCGGCCGGCAGGCCCGTCGCCGCGTACGACAGCGGGGCCGTACCGCCGGAGGCGCTGATCTGGAGGCTCACCGCGCCGCCGACGGCGGTGGACTGGTTGCCCGGGTTGGTCACCGAGACGGCGCCGCTGCCGGCCGGCTTGGTGAGCAGGCAGCCGGCCACGTTGAGGTCGATGGCGCGGGTGGAGGAGTTCAGGCAGGTGGTGAACCAGTACGTCTCCTCGCCGTAGCTCTGCCCCTTGTAGGCCTTGGTGGTGCCGTCGGCGGCCACCTCGCACGGGTTGTTGAGGGTGCACATGGCGCCGTCGTCGTTGCCGGTGTTGTTGATGCCGATGATCCGCCCGCTGGCGGAGTCGACGATCGGCGAACCGGAGGTGCCATGGGTGGTGTTGCAGCCGGAGCTGTAGCGCAGCGAGTCGTGCCAGGTCCACTCGTCCTCGCGCAGGGTCGGCACGAAGCCGTTGACGGAGCAGTTCCAGACCTGCTTCCAGTACGACGAGGGTATGTACATCGACGCGCCGTCGGTCGGGTGGGTGTCGCTGACGGTCAGTGCGGTGGCGCCGTACTTGGAGCTGATCGACCCGTAGGTGTCGGTGAGCTGGTAGAGCGCGACGTCGGTGCCGGTCATCGTCGCGTAGAGCACCTTGTCGGCCTGGACGGTGCCCAGGCTGTTGCCCGCGCCGTCGAGCAGGGTGCCGCTGCGGCTGGCGGTGGCGTTCTGGATGACCTGGCCGGCGGAGGGCATGGTCGGCAGGCAGTGCCCGTTGGTGAGCATCAGCGCGCGGTCGCCGGCCACCGAGGTGGGGTAACGCACCAGCGAGGCCGAGCAGTTGCTCAGGGCGATGGTGGAGGTCAGGTCGGCCGCCCGGACGGCGTGCGCGGGGGCGGCGGCGAAGGCCAGCCCGCCCGCGACCACGGCACCCGTGCCGGCCACCGCGACAAGTCTCTTGAACATGGCTCTCCTTGTGGGGGATCGCGGGGTGTACGACTGGTCGCCGAGGCCCGCGCCGGACGAAAGTGCCATGGCCACTTCAAGAGGTCAACCGTTGTGACGGAACTCGCCACCGCCCGGGGCGGGCCGTGCCATCAGGCGGCAACGACCCGTCCCGGTATGCCCGTTACGGCTGCGGGAAGGCGTTCGGATCCACGTCGCTGGTCCTGGCGTTGCCGTCGGCCACCGGCTGGAGGGTGATCTCCCAGGACGTCGCCGTCCGGCCCGTCTCGAACGGGAAGGTGTCCTCGAACCTGGTGAAGTGGCAGCTCTGGGTGAAGGCCTTGGCATCCGGGTCCCAGTCCGCGCCCCCGGAGACGTAGACCTCGTACGTGCCGTCCTCCACGCCGTCGACCTGGGCGTGCTGCCCCTTGCCGACGAAGACCGAGTGCACCGCCTTGCCGTCCAGCGCGAGCGACACCACGGCGTCCGTGCTGCCGCCGTTCTCGACCTTGAACAGGCCCTCCCCGCGCAGCTTCCCCTTGCGGACCATGGTGCCGTTGTCCAGCGAGCGGGACTGCTGCTGGGGCAGCGGCGGCACCGCGAAGGTGGTCGGGTAGCCGGCCGCCGCCATCGTGGCGAGGGCCGCCGACACCGCCGCCAGCCCCGGGGAGGCGCCCAGCCGGGCCTCGGCCGAGCCCAGCGCGCAGAGCTCGTGGGACTTGATGCCGCTGCGGACCTTGCCCGCGTCGGCGGCGAGCGAGGTCATCGCCGCCACCAGCTCGGTCTGCGCCGCGGTGACCGCGGGCGGCTCGTCCGCCGTGCCCAGCGCCCGCGCGGCGCCCTGAGCGCTGGCCGCCACGGCGCCGAGCACGGTGTCGAGGTCCCCCAGGCTCTGGGCGCCGGCCACCTGGCCGAGCGCGGTGGTGACCGGGTCGACGCTCGCACCGAGCACCGGCCCGTACGGAGCCCTGGTCGGCGTCGCCGCCGGCCGCGCGGAGAGCGCCGGCCCCGGCGCGGCCGAGCCCCCCGCCGAGCCCCCCGTCGAACCGCCGCCGGAGCACGCCGCCAGCACCAGCGCCGCACCGGCGGCCAGACCGGCCCTGCCCACGAACCGCTCGGACCCCATCACTCCCATGACCCCACCCCCGGGACACCGGACCGCGCGCACACCGCGCGGTCACGCGGTCACACATGGTCCCGAGCACGAACGAGCGCCGTCAACCCATTACCCGGCAGTCACCTGCCAGGGCCCGTCCCGGGGCGTTCGCGGAGGTCAACTACGATCGGCCCGTGCTCAGTCTCACCGGACTCCCGCTCCAGATCATCGCCTCGGTCCTCGCGATCGCCGTCTTCGCCGCCACCATGTGGCTCTGGCCGCGGTTCGGCGGGAAGGGCTGGAAGGCCTGGCTGGGCCGGATCGGCGCGTTCCTGGCCACCCAGGTGTCGGTGCTCGCCGCGATGGGCCTGATCGCCAACAGCTACTTCGGCTTCTACAGCTCCTGGACCGACCTGCTCGGCACCAGCGGCGGGCTCGGCACGGTCGTGGACCACCAGCCCAACGCCTCCGGGGTGTCCGTCACCGGCGAGCAGAAGTTCTACTCCTCCCAGGGCTCGGACCCGGAGCGCTCCGGCCTGATCCAGAAGGTCGACGTCAAAGGAGCCGGCAGCGGCCTGACCACCGAGGCCTACGTCTACCTGCCGCCGCAGTACTTCCAGCCGGAGCACGCCCGGCAGCGCTTCCCGATGGCGCTGGTGCTCACCGGCTACCCGGGCACCCCGGAGAAGCTGATCTCGCTGATGCAGTACCCGGCCTCCACCCTGGCGGCGATCGAGCAGAAGAAGCTGCCGCCGACCGTCCTGGTGATGACCCGCCCCACCCTGGTCGGCGACCGGGACACCGAGTGCGTGGACGTGCCGAACGGCCCCCAGGTGGAGACCTTCTTCACCAGCGACCTGCCCAAGGCCCTGGCCACCACCTACCGGATCGGCACCGACCCGGCCAACCGCGCCGTGATCGGCAACTCCACCGGCGGCTACTGCGCGCTCAAGTTCGCGCTGCGCAAGCCCGACTCCTACCGCGCGGCCGTCGCCCTCTCCGGCTACTACAGCGCGGCCCACGACCCGACCACCGGCGACCTGTTCGGCGGCAGCGCCCAGCTGAAGCAGGAGAACGACCTGCTGTGGCGGCTGAAGAACCAGCCGCCGGCCCCCGTCAACCTGCTGCTGACCACCGCCTACGACGAGAACAACTACGACGAGACCAAGGCCATGGTCGCCGCCTTCAAGGCCCCCACCACGATGTCGACCATCACCCTGGACACCGCCGGCCACAACTTCCACACCTGGACCAGGGAGATCCCCCCGGCCCTGGAATGGCTGGGCCGGCACCTCGCCGTACCGCCGTCCGCCTGACATCTGCCCGGATCACACGCGCCTCACAGCCCCGTCTCACGGTTCTCTCAGCCGCGCCGCCGACGGTATGGCGCATGACCACGAGCAGCTACCCCCCTCCGGCCGGCGAACCGTGGCCGGAGGCCGCGCACCACCCGCCGCCGCAGGTGCCGCGGCCGGATCCGGTCCGGCCGGCCCCGGCACCGCTCTTCCCCGAGCAGCCCCTGCCGCCGGCCGGCCCCGAGGGGGTCGCCTCCTGGTCCGGCCGGCTGCGCACGCTGCCGGCCCGCGCCTGGCGCGGGCGCGCGGACGACCCGCGCTGGGCGCACCCGGCCCTGCTCGCGCTGCTGGCCGCGACCGCCGTCCTCTACCTCTGGGGCCTGAGCGCGTCCGGCTGGGCCAACTCCTTCTACTCGGCCGCGGCGCAGGCGGGCTCGCAGAGCTGGAAGGCCTTCTTCTTCGGCTCCTCCGACGCCGCGAACTTCATCACCGTCGACAAGCCCCCGGCCGCGCTGTGGCCGATGGCCCTGTCGGCGCGGCTCTTCGGCCTGTCCTCCTGGTCGGTGCTGGCGCCGCAGGCGCTGATGGGCACGGCCACCGTCGGCGTGCTGTACGCGACGGTGCGCCGCCGCTTCTCCCCGCTCGGCGGCCTGCTGGCGGGCGCCGCGCTGGCGCTCACGCCGGTCGCGGCGCTGATGTTCCGCTTCAACAACCCGGACGCGCTGCTGGTGCTGCTGCTGACGCTGGCCGCGTACGGGCTGGTGCGGGCGGTCGAGGAGGCGGGCACCCGGTGGCTGGTGTTCACCGGGGCGGTGTTCGGCCTCGCCTTCCTCACCAAGACCCTCCAGGCCTTCCTGGTGCTGCCCGCCTTCGCGGTGGTCTACCTGGTGGCGGCGCCCACCGGCCCCTGGCGCCGGGTGCGGCAGCTGCTGCTCGCGGGCGCGGCGGCGGTCGTGGCCGGCGGCTGGTGGGTGGCGGTCGTCGAGCTGCTGCCCGCCTCGGCCCGCCCGTACGTCGGCGGCTCGCAGGACAACAGCTTCCTGTCACTGACCTTCGGCTACAACGGCCTCGGCCGGCTCAACGGCGACGAGACCGGCAGCGTCGGCGGCGGCGCCCGGATGCCGACCGGGCTCGACCTGCCGGCCGGCGCGGCGCGCGGCGGCGGCCGCGGCTGGGGCGAGACCGGGCTGACCCGGATGTTCGGCACCGACATCGGCGGGCAGATCGCCTGGCTGCTGCCGGCCGCGCTGGTCCTGCTGGCCGTCGGCCTCTGGGCGACCCGCCGCCACGCCCGCACCGACACCGCCCGGGCCGCCTTCCTGCTCTGGGGCGGCTGGCTGCTCACCACCGCGCTGGTCTTCAGCTTCATGTCCGGGATCTTCCACCAGTACTACACGGTGGCACTGGCCCCGGCCGTCGCCGCGCTGGTCGGCATGGGCGTGGACGGGCTGTGGCGGGCCCGGCACCGGCTGCCCTGGGCGGCGGTGCTGGCCGGGACGCTCGCGGTGACGGCCCTGTGGGCCTTCGTGCTGCTCGGCCGCAGCCCGGACTTCCTGCCGTGGCTGCGCTGGGCGGTGCTGGTCGGCGGGCTGGCGGCGGCGACCGCCCTGGCCGCCGGGCCGCTGGTGGGGCGGGCCTCCGGCCGGGCCGGTGCGCGGATCGCCTCGGTGGCGGGCCTGGTGGGCCTGACGGCGGCGCTCGGCGGCCCGGCGGCGTTCGCGGTGGACACCGTGAACTCCCCGCACACCGGCTCGATCGTGACGGCGGGGCCGCGTGTGGCGGGAGCGTTCGGGCCGGGCGGCGCGGGCCGGGCGGGCGGCGCGGGCCGCAAGGGCTTCCCGGGCGGCGGCACCGGCGACGGGCGCTGGTTCGGCCCGGGTGGCCAGGGTGCCCGTGGCGGGCAGGGCGTCCCGGGCGGGCAGGCGCCGGGCGGGCAGGGCGGCGAGGGCTTCCCCGGTGGGTCCGTCTTCCCCGGCGGGTCCGTCTTCCCCGGCGGCGGCACCGGCGCGGGCGGCGGCGGGCTCCCCGGCGGCGTCCGGGACCGGGAAGGCGGCGGCACGGCCGGCGGCCCGCCCCCCGGCGGCATGGGCGGCCTGCTGGACGGCCCCAAGGTGACCGACGAGGTCGCCGCCATGCTCGAGCAGGACGCCGACCACTACACCTGGGCGGGCGCGGCGATCGGCTCGCAGACCGCGGCCGGCTACCAACTCGCCACCGGCGAACCGGTGATGGCCCTCGGCGGCTTCAACGGGACCGACCCCTCGCTGACCCTGGAGGGCTTCCAGCGGTACGTCCGGGAGGGCAAGGTGCACTGGTTCATCGGCGCGGGCGGCTCCCACCGCGGCTTCGGCGGCGCGGGCGGCGGCGACGGCGCTCAGCAGACCGAGTCCGCCCGGATCGAGGCGTGGGTGACGGCCCACTTCACCGCGAAGACCGTCGGCTCGACCAGCTTCTACGACCTGACGGCCCCGACCTCCTGACGGCCGCCCTGCACCCCGGAAGGGGGCGTGCCGCAACCCGCGGCACGCCCCCTTCCGCCGTCCCCGGACGCCCGCTCAGTCGGTCGGGCAGTGCGTCCCGGCCTCCGGCAGCCGCCCGTCCACCAGGTAGGCGACCACCGCGTCCCGCACGCAGGTGCTCCGGTAGTAGGCCATGTGCCCGTCGCCGTCCCGGGTGAGCAGCACGCCGTGCTCCAGCCCGTCGGCCAGTCGCTGCGCCCAGGCGTACGGGGTGACCGGGTCGCCCGTGGAGCCGATCACGAGGACCGGCGCGCTGCCCGGCGCACGGACGGGCTGCGGCGTCTCGGGCGAGCGGAACGGCCAGGCGCGGCAGTCCGGGGCGAGCAGGGTGCCCGCCGGGTCGTGCGCGCTGGTCAGCGGGGCCCGGACGGCGAGTTCGGCGAGGGCCGGGCGCAGCTGCGCCTCGTCGGGGGGCGGCGGGCCGTCCGCGCAGGAGATGGCGGCGAAGGCGTCGGCCACGGTCTGGAAGCGGCCGTCCTCGCCGCGGCCGTAGACGCCGTCGGCGAGGGCGAGCAGGCTCTCGCCCTCGCCCCGGGTGACGGCCGGTTCGAGGGACTCGCGCAGCCCGGGCCAGGCCTGGTGGCCGTCGGCGAGCGCGTCCAGGACGGCGCCCCAGGCGGGCGCGGCGGTGAGCGTGCGGCCGTCGGCGGTGTGCAGGGGGTGGTCCCGCAGGCCGTCCAGGAAGCGGGCGAGGCGCCGGGGGGCGGTGGCCGGGTCGGCGCCGAACGGGCAGTCCGCGCCGTCCTCGGTGGCGCAGTCGGCGGCGAAGGCCCGGAAGCCGTCCTCGGCGGCGGCGGCCTGCTCGACGCCGAGCCGGGCGGCGTCGACGCCGTGCTCGACGGCGCCGTCGAGCACCAGCCGGCCGGTGCGCTCGGGGAACTCCTCGGCGTAGCGGGCGCCGAGGTGGGTGCCGTAGGAGAAGCCCAGGAAGTCCAGCCGGCGCTCGCCGAGGGCGCCGCGCAGCACGTCGAGGTCGCGGGCGGTGTCGCGGGTGCCGACGTGCGGGAGCAGGCCGGGGTAGCGGGCCTCGCAGGCCTCGGCGAGGACCCGGCCGCGGTCGTAGGCCGGGTCGTCGGTGGCGATCCACTGCTCGCGGGTGCGGTCGTCCAGGCACTGGAGGACGGAGGCGTCGCCGGTGCCGCGCGGGTCGAAGCCGACCAGGTCGTACCGGTCGTGCAGCGGCCCCTGGTAGTTCTTCCATCCCCAACGGACCAGGTGGACACCGGAGTTGCCGGGACCGCCGGGGTTGAGCACCAGTGAGCCGAGCCGGTTCTCCCGGTCGGCGGCGGGCACCATGTCGAGGGCGACGTCGAGGGTGGGGCCGGCCGGGTCGGCGTAGTCCAACGGCACCCTGAGGGTGGCGCACCGCACGACGGCCGTGTCCGGGTCGGTGCCGTCGTCACCGTCGCAGCGGTGCCAGTCGATCCGCTGGTCGTAGAGCGCGCGCAGGGCGGGCGCCGCCGCGGGGGCGACCCGTTCGTCCAGCGGCGGCCGGGCGACCGGACGGGCGGTGCCCGTACAGCCGCTCGACAGCGCGAGGGCGAGGGCGGCGGCGAGGGCGGGCAGAACGCGCCCGGCCGGCCGCGGGAGCAGGGAGGTCATCGGGGCCACCGCCCACGAATACCACCCGGACCGCACCCGGCGCACACCGCACCCGTTCCGCCGCACCCCCGGCCACCTGGGCTTAACGTTTCGTCAGCCGCCGCACTGCTGGAGCATGGCCTTCTTGTCGGCCTCGGTGACGGGCAGCTGGTACTTCAGCGAGACCTGGGCGAAGCGCACCGCGTAGGCGCAGCGGATCTCGGTGTTGGCGGGCAGCCAGGCGGCCGGGCCGGAGTCGCCCTTGGAGGCGTTCTGCGAGCCGTCGGCGGGGATCAGGTTGAGCGGGTCGTTGGCGATCTGGACGCGCTTGGCCTTGTCCCACTTGCCGGCGCCCATCTGCCAGTCGTAGGAGAGCGGCATCACGTGGTCGATCTGGATCTTGGAGGCCTGCTGCTTGGTCCACTGGACGCTCTTGCCGGTGTACGGGTCCCAGATGGTCATCGCGGTGACGGTGCAGTCCGAGCCGTCCTTGCGCTCGACGCCGGTGCCGTCGCGGGCGAGCAGGTCGTTGCGGGTGTCGCACTTGTTGCCGCCGAACGGGACGCCCTCGACGTTGTCCGTCCAGGCGGGGCCGAACTCGTTGCGGTCGTAGCCGTCCTTGGTGCCGGCGGCGGCGGTGGCGACCCTGGCGATGACGTCGCGGCCGGCCTTCTGCTCCTCGGGGGTGGTCAGCGGCGCCAGGCCGGGCTTGGTGCCGTCCGGGTTCTGCAGCGGGCTGGTGCCGGTGGCTCCGGTGGCGGCGCCGCCACCGCCCTTCGGCCCGGTCGGCGTGTGGTCTCGGCCCCCGACCAGCCAGCCGACCAGCGCGAGCGCGCATATCAGGAACACGGTGGCGGCGGACAGCGCGGTGCGGCGGGCGGGCACGGAGAACTCCCGGGATCAGGGGTGGGTTGACGGCGAACCAGCAGACCAGCCGCCCCAAGAGCGGGTCAAGTCGACGCCACGCGAACGCTCCGAGCATGTCGAAGCTCACATCCGCGCCCGTGTTCCCGAGCTTGCCTGTATCCGCCCCCGCCCGTCCGGCCGGTCAGCCGCCGATCGCGGACATCGGGCGCTCGGGCCGGACGAACTCCACGCTGCCGATGGCGTGTCCGGGCCCCTTGCCCGCCAGCGCGGACCGCCAGGCCGCCTCGATCCGCGCGTCGCCCGCCCCGCCGCGCAGCAGCGCCCGCAGGTCCGACTCCTCCGTCGCGAACAGGCAGGTGCGCAGCTGCCCGTCCGCCGTCAGCCGCACCCGGTCGCAGCCCCCGCAGAACGGCCGGGTGACGGAGGCGATCACGCCCACCACCGCGTCCGTGCCGGCGATCCGCCACTCCTCCGCCGGGGCGTGGCCGGCACGGCCGACCGGCACGAGGTCGAAGCGCTCGCCCAGCACCGCCAGCACCTCCTGCGCCGTCACCATCGACGCCCGGTCCCACGCGCCCTGCGCGTCCAGCGGCATGGACTCGATGAACCGCATCCGGTAGCCGTGCCGGACGGCGAACTCCACCAGCTCCACCAGCTCGTCGTCGTTCACCCCGCGCACCGGCACCGCGTTCACCTTCACCGGCCCCAGCCCGGCCGCCCGCGCTGCCGCCAGCCCCGCGAACACGTCGGCGATCCGGTCCCGGCGGGTGAGCGCGGCGAAGCGCTCCGGGCGCAGCGTGTCCAGGCTGACGTTCACCCGCCCCAGCCCCGCCGCCGCCAGCCCGGCCGCCGTCCGCGCCAGCCCGATCCCGTTCGTGGTCATCGACAACTCGGGCCCCAGCGAAGCGATCCGCCCGACCAGGCCCGCCAACCCGCGCCGCAGCAGGGGCTCCCCACCGGTCAGCCGGACCGAGCGCACCCCCAGCCGCTCCACCGCGATCCGCACCAGCCGCACCACCTCGTCGTCGTCCAGCACCTCGGCACGGCCGAGCCAGGCCAGGCCCTCCGCGGGCATGCAGTAGGTGCAGCGCAGGTTGCAGCGGTCCGTCAGCGAGACCCGCAGGTCGGTGTGGACCCGGCCGAAGCGGTCCACCAGCGGGGCGGCTGCGGCGGGCGCGGGCTTGCCCGGTGCGGTGGGCCGGGGAGCGGGCTCCCCCAGTGCGGTGTGCTGCGGCTCGGGCTTGCCCGGTGCGGTGTCCATCGCCCCAGTACAGGCGGCCCGGGCCCGGCCCGGCCAGCGGCCGAACCGCCGGGCCCGGGCCGCCGCGCGCGGCCTGCCGTTGTGGGTTCCCACAATGCGCGCGCCCCCCGCGAGCGGGCAGGCTGGCCCCATGCGCAGCGCACCGACACCCCCCGGGCCGGGCCCGGTCGCCGCCCTGGTCCTCGCCGCCGGGGGCGGGCGGCGCCTCGGCGGGCGGCCCAAGGCGCTGCTGCGCTACGGGGGCCGGCCGCTGGTGGAGCACGCGGTCGCGGTGGTGCGGGCCGGCGGCTGCGCGGACGTCACGGTGGTGCTGGGCGCCGGGGGCGAGCGGGTGCGGGCCACCGCGCACCTGCCCGGCTGCCGGCTGGTCGGCAACCCGGACTGGGCACGGGGCATGGGCTCCTCGCTGCGCGCCGGGCTGGCCGCGCTGCCGCCGCGGGCCGCCGCGGCGCTGGTGATGCTGGTGGACACCCCCGGCGTCACCCCGGCCGCGGTGGCCCGGCTGCTGGCCGCCCACCGGGCGGGCGCCGAGCTGGCCGCGGCGGCCTACCGCGGACGGCGCGGGCACCCGGTGCTGATCGGCGCCCGGCACTTCGCCGAGGCCGCGGCGGGTGCCCGCGGCGACGCCGGAGCCCGCGCCCTGCTGACGGCGCGCGCGGCGGAGCTCGTCCTCGTCGAGTGCGCCGACGTCGCCGCCCCGGACGACCTCGACACCCCCGCCGACCTGGCCCGCTGGTCCGCCGGGTGAAGGCCCCGGCCCGACCTGCCCGGCATCCCCCTCAGGAAGGATTCCCCCGCCACCCCGCCGGGCAGGACCCCCTGATCCGTCCCTGAGGATTGCCCCATTCCGCGTCCGGCGCCGGACATTTCGGGGAGCATGGGGTACGTCCCACCCACCCGCACACCGACGGACGGAGCCCGCGATGGCCGGACTGCCCGACGACTTCACCGGACACGACCCCACACGGCCGGGGCCGGGCGGTGGCGCCCGGGCCATCCGCTGCCCCGCCTGCCGCCGCGAGCACCTCTACGAACCGCCCTCCCTGCCCTGTCCGTGCGGTGCCTCGCTCAAGGTGCCGCTGCTGCGCGGCGGGGTGCCGGTGCAGGTGCGCTTCCGCTCCTGGGAGGACTCCTGGCTGAGCATGCGCTGCCCGCACTGCGGCCGCTCCGACCAGTGGCCGCAGCCCGAGTTCACCTGCAACTGCGGCGCCACCGTCCGGCTGCCCGTGGACCGCGCCACCCGGCTGGGCTCCGGCACCGCCGCCCCGCTCGCCGCCCCCGGCCCGCAGGCCGCCCGCCCGTACCCGGCCCACCCGGTGAACGCGCCCGCCCCGGCCCCGCCCGCCCCGCCCTCGGCGGGCCGCTCCCGCCCGTTCCGCCACCGCGCGCCGTTCCGCCCGCACCCGGTGCGCACCTCCCAGGACGCGGTGTTCACCGCCGCCCGCTACCTGGAGTGGCTCGGCTTCGACGACCTGGAGCTGACCGAGGCCCAGGAGCGTGACGGCGTCACCCTGCTGGGCAGCCGGATGGTCGCCCAGGTCGACACCTGGACCGAGCCCGCCGACGTGAAGTCGGTCGAGTGCCTGTGGCTCCAGACCCTGCACGCCGAGGAGACGGCCGCCGCGATGTTCACCCTCGCGGGCTATTCGCACCAGGCCACCGTGCGCGGCGAACAGCTGCTGGTCGCCCTGTTCAGCCTGGACCTGGCGGGAGTGCCGCAGCCCGCGAACGGCGCCGCCGAGGCCCTGATGGAGACCGGCTGGACCTCCTGACCCCCCGGCGGCCCGCCGGGCCGCCCCCTCTAGATCATTCTCCTCCCAAAATCAACAACCTTCGCTCGTGATCTGGTGCACAAGCTCACCCCCGTGTTGAATTGCCGCCACAGTGCGGGCCTTTCGCCCTGTCGTCGTCATGCGTACGGGTCGTGGCGACAGGGCCTCAGGGGCAGGTCCGCGCCCTTGCCGGATGGCGCACACAAGGAGGTGGCGTTGTCGGAGCACGGATGGGACCCGAGCAACCCGGGCGGGCGGGGGCGGGCGGAGGAACCGGGTGACACCGTGTGGCGGCTGAGGTCCCGGGGGTGCTGGCAGGAGGCCGCCGAGCTGCTGCGCCCGGCCGCCGAGCACGACCCGGACGCGGCCCTGGGGCGGGCCGAACTCCTCATCGAGCAGTGCCTGTTCACCGCTGCCCACTGGCCCCAGGCGGAACAGGCGCTGCGCCTGGCGGAGGCCCTGGCGGCCGGCACCGAGCAGCGCGCGGCCGCCGCCTGCGCCCGCGGCTTCCTCGCCTACGTGGCGAGCGTGCTCGGCCCGCGGGACCGGTTGGACGAGGCGCAGGCCGCCCTCGGCCGCACCTCGGCCCTGCTGCCGCCGGACGCCCCGGGCCGCCCGCTGCTGGACTTCCGGCGCGGACTGGTCGCCGAGAACCTGCTGCGCGACCGCAGCGCCGCCTGGATCGCCTACCGGCGGGCGCACGACGGCGCCGGCGAGCGCGGGGACGAGCTGCTGCGCTCGTACACCTGGCGGCACCTGGCCGCCCTGGCGCTCTCGCGCGGGGACCGCGGGAACGCCCGGGAGGGCTTCGACGCCTCCCTGCGGCTGCGCGAGCAACTCGGCTTCACGGTGGGGGTGGCGCCGGCGCTCGCGGCGCTCGCCGAGGTCTCCGAGCCGCCCGAGGCCGCACGGCTGCGGGCCGAGGCGGCCCGGCTGGTGGCGGCGCTGGGCGGCGTGCCGGTCTGGCTCGCGCGGCAGCTGGGGGCCGGCCGCGCGCCGGAGGCTCCCCCGGACGGGCGCATCACCAGCGAGAGCCGGGGAACGATCAGCTAAGGTGAGGCTAACCTGGCCGGGGGGAGCAGTACCCCGGCCGGGTCGCCTTGCCGTTCCCCGGGCACCGCCATGCCCCGGTCCGGCCGCGTCCGGCGGGCCACCGCCGCCGGGCACCGCCGGGCGGACCATGGGCGCCCCGGTCGACCCGATGGGGCCGCCCATGACCGCGAGCAGCACCCGGCCCGGCCCCCGGCCGCGCGCCCCCCGCGCCCCCGGGGCGCGCACCACCGAACCCGCTCCTGCCCCCACCACCCCGGGCGCCCCCTCGTACCACCGGCTCTCCGGGCTCACCCGCGTCCTGACGGTGCGCTGCGGACCGCCCCCCCGCGAGGACGGCTGGCGGCCCGTCGCCGACCTCACCGCCCGCCCCGGGGCCGTGCGCGAGCTGATCGCCCACGACGCCCGGCAGGGGCTCGCCCGCTACGGGCGGCCGCTGCGGCCGGACGTCGCGGCCGGCTTCGGGCTGCACCGCTTCGTCTGGCCGGTGTCGCTGCTGTTCACGCTGCCGTGGTTCCTGGAGCGGCGCGTCCCGCTGCTCTCCCCCGGGGACGTCGCGCTGCGCCGGCACCCCGAGACGGTCGAACTCTCCGTCCGCCCGGCGGGGTTCGCGTGCCTTCCGGAGGATCCGGCGGCGCGGGCGGGGGCGGTGTCGGCTCTGGGGGCGGTGTCGGCTCCGGGGGCGGCGGCCGGGCCGCAGCAGGCCCGGACGGTGCCCGACGAGGCCGCGCTGGCCGCCGTGCTGCGGTCCGCGCTGGGCGGGTTCCTGGCCCCGGTGCTCACCGCCTTCGGCCCGGAGGCGCGGCGCGGGCCCCGGGTGCTGTGGGCGATGGCCACCGACGCGGTGGTGGAGGGGCTCTGCTACGCGGGCGGGCTGCTCGGGGAGCAGGAGCGGGCCCGCGCCGAACTGTCCGCGCTGCTGGCGCCCGGCGAGTGCGTCGAGCCCGCGTGCACGCCCGGCGCGGACGGCCGCCCCGCTCCGGCTCCGGCCCCGTTCACTCCGGGCGCCGGCTTCGCGCCCCCGGCGCCCGGAGGCGAGCACGCGCCGGCCCCGGACCGGGCCCGGGCCAGCTGTTGCCTCGTCTACACCGCGGATCCGCGGGACATGTGCGGCGGCTGCCCACGCGTCACGCGGCGTTGACGAATACCCGTGCGACACCGCCCGCGAAAAGCCCGCAATTCCGGGAACAACCCGCTGCTCATTCCTCCGACCGTGCGATGGTCACCGGGTCGGAAATCCCTCTCCTCAGCGCATTGACGGCGAATCCGCCGTTCCCCCGCCGGGCATCGGCCATGATGGTCCCCGCCATCACGACGCAGGAAAGCGACGCAGGAAAGCGAGGCTGGTTCCGGCGATGAAATTGTCCGACATACCGCTCGGATGGGCCCTCACCGTGGTCGCGGGGCTGCTGGTCAGCGCGCTCCTGGTGGCCCTGCTCCGCGGCCGCGGGTCCGCCTCCGCCACGGCCGGCCCGGATTCCTGGGAACGGTCCGAGGAACGCCGCCGCCGCAAGGAATCGCTGTACGGCGGCGCCTCCTACACCCTGTTGTTCTGCTGCGCGGGCGTCGCGGCCGCCCTCTCCTTCCACGGCCTGGTCGGCTTCGGCGTGCAGAACCTCGGCCTGTCCGGCGGCTGGGAGTACCTCGTCCCGTTCGGCCTGGACGGCGCCGCGATGTTCTGCTCGGTGCTGGCCGTCCGCGAGGCCAGCCACGGCGACGCCGCCCTCGGCTCCCGGCTGCTGGTCTGGCTCTTTGCCGGCGCCTCGGCCTGGTTCAACTGGGTGCACGCCCCGCGCGGGCTGACGCACGCCGGCGCGCCGCAGTTCTTCTCCGGCATGTCGGTCTCGGCGGCGATCCTGTTCGACCGGGCGCTCAAGCAGACCCGCCGGGCCGCCCTGCGCGAGCAGGGCCTGGTGCCGCGCCCGCTGCCGCAGATCCGCATCGTCCGCTGGCTGCGCGCCCCGCGCGAGACCTACGCGGCGTGGTCGCTGATGCTGCTGGAGAACGTCCGCAGCCTGGACGAGGCGGTGGACGAGGTGCGCGAGGACCGGCGGGAGCGCGCCGCCGAGAAGCAGCGCCGCAAGCTGGCCGGACGCCGGGAGCGGGCCGAGATCCGGGCGATCAGCCGCTCCCACGGCGCCTGGCGGCGCGGCCCGGCAGCCCGGCCCGGCGGGCCCGGCGCGGAGCCCGTACCGGCCGCCGGGTCGGAACGGGTCGAGGTGGAACGGGTGCCGGCATCGCCCGAGCGCCCCGCGGTGGAGCGTCCGGCCGCGCCGCGCGAGGTGGGACCGGCCGAGGGTGCGGTCGTCCAGCCGGGCCTGCCGGCCCGCCCGGAGCGGCGCACCGTCGACCTCACCCCGGAGGAGGACACCATCCCGCTGCCCCGGCTGGAGTCGCTGGAGCGCAAGCTGAAGGACCTGGAGCAGCAGTTCGGCTGACCGGCTCCGGGGGAGCGCCCGGGGGCCCGCCACCGGGCGCTCCCCCGGCGCGGGGCGCTCAGGCCGCCCCCGACGCCCCGCTGAGCTCGAACCACATCCGTTTGCCGGAGCCGCGCGGCTCCACGCCCCAGGAGTCCGCGAGTGCCTCGACCAGCATCAGACCGCGCCCGGAGGAGGCCTGCTCCCCCGGCGTCCGGCGGGTCGGCCAGAGGTCCGACTCGTCCTCCACCTCGACCCGCAGCCGGGCCCGGCCGCCGTCCGCCTCCGGCTCCCGGTAGAGCCGGGCGGTGAACATGGCGTCCCGGTCGGTGTGCCGGATGGCGTTGGTGACCAGCTCGGAGGAGAGCAGCTCGGCGGTGTCGATGAACTCGGCCACACCCCAGCGGCGCAGCGCGTCGCGCAGCTCGGCCCGGACCTCGGCGACCCTCGCCAGGTCGGCCTGGCCGATCCGGCGGCGCAGCTGCTGGGCGGCCAGGCCGCCGGCCGGGCCGTCCCAGCGCAGGAGCAGCAGCGCTATGTCGTCCTCGCGCTCGCTGGAGTCGGCGGCCTGCGAGGCGATCCGGTCGGCCAGCTCCTCCAGCGGGTCGCGGGCGGCCTCCGCGGCCTCGGGCAGCGGACGGGCGAGCACCCGGGTGAGCCGGTCGACGCCCTCGTCCAGGTCCATGCCTCGGGCCTCGACCAGGCCGTCGGTGCACAGCAGCACCGTCTCGCCCGGGTCCAGGCTGAACCTGGTCACCCGGTACTCCTGGTCCGGGTCGATGCCCAGCGGCAGCCCGCCGGCCACCGGCACCACGGCGGCGGTGCCGTCCGCGCGGCGCACCACCGGGTCGAGGTGGCCGGCCCGGACGGCGTAGACCACGCCGTAGTCCACGTTGACCTCGGCGTAGGCGCAGGTCGCGAAGTGGTCGGTGTCCAGGTCGGCCAGGAAGCGGGAGGCACGGGCCATCACGGCGGCGGGCGGGTGGCCCTCGGCCGCGTAGGCGCGCAGCGCGATCCGCAGCTGGCCCATGATCCCGGCGGCGTGCACGTCGTGGCCCTGGACGTCGCCGATCACCAGGCCGACGTGGCCGCCGGGCAGCGGCACCACGTCGTACCAGTCGCCGCCGATCTGGAGGCCGGAGCCGGCCGCGAGGTAGCGCACGGCGGTGGTCACGCCGGGGACGGAGGGGACGGTGCGCGGCAGCATCACCCGCTGGAGGCCCGCCGCGAGCTCGTGCTCGGCGTCGTGCAGCCGGGCCCGGGCCAGCGACTGGGCGACCAGTCCGCCCAGGGTGGTCAGCAGGGTGCGCTCGTCGGCGTCCAGCTCGCGCTCGTCGTCGAAGCTGACCACGCAGACGCCGATCGCCCGGCCGCTGGCCACCAGCGGCAGGTAGGCCCAGGAGCCCCGGCCGGTGCGGCTGGTCGGCTCCCACACCTCGGGGTAGCCCTCGCGGAAGTCCTCGCGGGTGGAGACGAAGACGGGTGTGCGGTGGCGCAGCGCCTCGGCGGCCGGGTGGCCGGCGGGGAGCACGGTGCGGTCCCAGACCGCCAGCGCGTCGGAGCGGTAGCCGGAGGCGCCGAGGATCTGCGCCCGTCCGGCCTCGAAGGAGGCCAGCACCAGGCCGTCCGGCGGCAGCCCCGGCAGCGGCAGCTCGGTGAACACCCGGGCCACGTCACGCACGGTGACGGCTTCGGACAGGGCGCGCGCCGCCTCCTTGATGAACCGGGAGCGCTCCTCGCGCAGCAGGGCCATCCGGTCGGCGTGGTCCCGCTTGTGCAGCTCGACGGTGGCGTCCCAGACGAAGCCGACCATCCGGGAGGCCCGGCCGAAGGCGTCGGCGAGCACCCGGCCGCGGAAGCGCACCGCGCGCATCCCGCCGTTCGCCCCGACGGTGCGGTAGTAGGCGCCGCACTGCCCCAGCTCGGCCACCGCGCGCTCGACCCGGCGGCGCACCACGGGGGCGTCCTCGGGGTGCAGCAGGGCGAGGAAGGAGGCGGCCGTCCGGTCGAAACGGCCCTGCGCCAGGGCATCCATCCCGACGATCGCGCAGGCCCGCTGGTCGCCCTCCAGGACGTCGCGGCGGATGTCCCAGTCGAAGGAGCCGATGCCGTTGGCCGCCATCGCGGGCTCCAGCCAGTCCGGCATGGTGTCCGCGGAGGAGGGCGGCAGTCCGCCGGACAGCACGGGCGCCAGCCGGGCGGCGGCGAGGCTCGGCGAGGGGCGCGCCGCGGAGCCCCGGCGGGAGGACTGGGCCGGCGGGCGGGCCCGGCCGGTCCCGGCGGTGGTGGGGCCGGCGGCGGGCTGCCCGGAGGTGCGCGGCTCCACGGTCCCCGGCGCTACGGCTCGCGGCTCGACGGTCCGCTGTTCGACGGTCCGCGGCTCGACGACGGGCGCCGCGCCGGGAGGAAGCGCCGGCCCCGGCGACTCGGGCTCACTGGGCATGCTGCTCCTGCCGCTGCCGTGGCGGACCGCGCCGACCGTCCGGACGGGCCGCGTGGCGGTGTGGTGGGTCGTGCTGGATAGGACGGTGCGACGGGCGGTGGCCGGTCGAGGTTCGGTCTCCCCGCTGCTTCCCGCACGTGGACACACGTTCCCACCATCCTGGCCAATGTTCGGCCGAGCGGCAATGCCAACGGGCCGGAAACCTTCCGTTCCGCCTTCTGTTCAGGGCTTGCTTCGACAGCGAATCAATCGACGTCGAACAATCGTACGGTGCCGTCGGCCGCGCCGGGGCGGCGGGTCCGGCTCCCGGCTCCCGGCGCCCGGTCGGCGGCTCCCGGCCGGCGGCTCCCGGCCACCGGCCACCGGCTCCCGGCTCCCGGCTCCCGGCGCGGGCGGACGCACGGCCCGGACTCACGGCGTGGCGAGTTCGAACCAGGTGACCTTTCCGTCGCCGCGCAGCTGCACGCCCCAGGAGTCCGCGAGCGCCTCCACCAGCAGCAGGCCGCGCCCCGAGGTCGCGTACTCGCCCTCCGGATCGCGCCGCCGCCCGGGAAGTCTGCTGGTGCTGTCCTGCACCTCGATGCGCAGCCGGTGGTCCGAGCCGAGCACCGCGTCGAACACCGCACCCTGGCCGGTGTGCAGCAACGCGTTGGTGACCAGCTCGGAGGAGAGCAGCTCGGCGGTGTCGGACAGCTCCGGCACCCCCCAGTGGCTCAGCGCCGAGCGCAGCTGCCGCCGGACCGCGCCCACTCCGACGAGGTCCGCCGGGTCGAGCGTGAGGTGCAGCCGCCGGTGCAGGGCGCACCCCGGAGCCGGCGCGCCCGGCAGGGTCGTCCCGGTGGTGCCGGCCGGGCCCTGGGCCGGCCCGGACCGGTAGGCGTCGCCGGAACCCGTCCGCTGCCGCGGGAATCGCGACTGACCGTCCATCAACACATGCCCCCGCCCTGAAATCCGGGCCCCCGCCTCCGGATCCCCCGCCGGCCGGTGGCCCCCTGGTTCTGACCACTCATCCTCATGCCCAGTTGACGGCGTTTGCAACAGTGTGCGTCCGATCACGTGGGGTGAAAGGGGCACGGGGTGGTCCGCGTGATCCAACTGCCCGCGCCGGACAGGTTTGCGAAGCGCAGCGGCCGTTTTCGAAGACACCTTCCCCCGATCCCGCGCACACCCGGCGCCCGTCCGAGCCGTGCGCCGGGCCGCGCGCCCCCTGCCCCGCTCCCACCGCGCGCCGCCCCCGCTCCCGCGCTCACCCCGCTCCCCCGCCCGGCGGGCCGGACCCCGGCGGAGCGGCAAGGCTGGACAGGTCGGCCCGCTGCGGGTTCAATGGCCGGAGATGTTTGAACGGCGTTCTAACATCGGTTCCGGCCGCCGCCGAGGCCCGGGACCGGGCCCGCGGGCCCCGAGCCGCCCCCTCCTCTAGGACACGATGATGACCACCCCCACGCCCGCCTCGCTCGGCTACCGGATGCCCGCCGAGTGGCACCCCCACGACCGCACCTGGATGGCCTTCCCCACCGCCAACCCCACCTTCGACGGCCCCGAGCAGCTGGACGCCGCCCGCCGGGCCTGGGCCGCCGTGGCGGACACCGTCGTCCGGTACGAGCCGGTCACGCTGGTCGTCAACACCGGCGAGACCGAGCAGGCACGCGGGTACGTCTCCGAGAAGGTCGAGATCGTCGAGCGCCCGCTCGACGACGCCTGGATGCGCGACATCGGCCCCTCCTTCCTGATCGACGGCAAGGGCTCGGTGGCCGCCGCCGACTGGATCTTCAACGGCTGGGGCGCGCAGTCCTGGGCCCGCTGGGACAACGACCAGCACATCGCCGAGCACGTCGCCGAGCTGACCGGCGTCCGGCGCTTCGCCTCCCGGCTGATCAACGAGGGCGGCGGCATCCACGTCGACGGCGAGGGCACGGTGCTGGTCACCGAGACCGTCCAGCTCGGCGAGGGCCGCAACGCGGACCGGACCAAGGAGGAGGTCGAGGCCGAGCTGCACGCCTTCCTCGGCACCACCAAGGCCATCTGGCTGCCGCGCGGACTCACCCGCGACTACGACGAGTTCGGCACCCGCGGGCACATCGACATCGTCGCCTCCTTCGTGCGCCCCGGCGTCGTGGTCGCCCACGTCCAGCCCGACCCCGCGCACCCGGACCACGAGGTCTGCCGCGAGCTGGTCGCGATCCTGCGCGCCTCCACCGACGCCCAGGGCCGGCCGCTGGAGGTCATCGAACTGCCCGCCCCCACCGTCCTGCTGGACGAGGACGGCGAGCCGGTCGACTACTCCTACATCAACCACTACGTGGCCAACGGCGCGGTCGTCCTGTGCGCCTTCGACGACCCGCGCGACCAGGAGGCCGCCGCGATCCTCGCCGAGGCCTACCCGGGCCGCACCGTCGAACTCGTCGACGCCCGGGAGATCTTCGCCAACGGCGGCGGCATCCACTGCATCACCCAGCAGCAGCCGAAGGCGGTCTGACACCCTGGCCGGGCGGGGGCCGTACACCGGCCCCCGCCCGGGCCCGGCCCGCCGTTCCGCGCCCCGTCCCCGGGCTCCGGCCCACCCCGAGGAGATCCGCCCATGGCCGACCCCCGTCCGCGCCGGCCGGCCCGCCCCCGCGAGGAGGTCCTCGCCGCCGCCCGGGCCGCGATCGCCGAACACGGGCTCGCCAAGCTCACCATGGCCGGGCTCGGCAGAGAGCTCCGGATGAGCGCCGGGCACCTGCTCTACTACTTCGGCAGCAAGGACCACCTGCTGCTGGAGACCCTCCGCTGGAGCGAGGACCAGCTCGGCGCCCGCCGCCGCGAGGCCCTCGCCGACCGGGCCCTCGACCCCTGGCAGCGCCTCGACGCCTACCTGCGCCTCTACCTCCCGGAGGCGGCGGGCGACCCGCGCTGGATCCTCTGGGTCGAGGTGTGGGGCCGCTCCCCCGCGAGCGAGGAGATCCGCCGGGGCCAGCAGGAGATCGAGGCCCCCTGGCAGGCCGACCTGGTCGCCCTCATCGAGGAGGGCACCGCCGCCGGCTGCTTCACCGCCGGCCCGGCCGCCGACCGCGCGGTGCAGATCCGCGCCCTGCTCGACGGCCTCGCCGTCCCCGTCGCCATCGGCCTCCCGGACGCCCACCGCCCCGCCGCCCTCGCCCAGGCCACCGCCGTCACCGGCATCCTCCTGCGCAGCTGAGCCGCACGCGGGACGCCGGGTCCGCCGACACCGGTACAGCCCACGGCCCACGCCCGGACCGCGCACGAGAAGTCGGACCCGCCGACTTCCTGTGCAAGGACGACCCTGGGGCACCGTGCGCTCACCCACGCACCCCACGGCCCACAGCCCCGCGCGTGGGAAGTCGAACCCGCCGACTTCCTGTGCACGGACGACCCCGAGCCACCGTGCACTCACCCACGCACCCCACGGCCCACAACATCGCACGCGAGAAGTCGAACCCGCCGACTTCCCACGCAAGCGCAGCCCCAGGTCACTCCGTCCAGACGGCTGCGGCAGCGCGATCGTCGGCATAGCCCCTGGCCCGCCACTCCGCGCGTAGGAAGTCGGACCCGCCAACTTCCCGTGCAAGGACGACCCCGGGCCGCAGTGCACTCACCCACGCACCCCACGACCCACAGGGGCGCACGCGAGAAGTCGAACCCGCCGACTTCCCACGCACGGACAGCCCCAGGTCACTCCGTCCAGACGCCTGCGGCAGCGCGATCGTC